>JAURLM010000235.1 GCA_030831265.1 Chloroflexota bacterium | reverse complement strand
TGGTCGAAACGGTTAAGCACGGGTCATTACTGGAGATCGAACTGGAAACCGGACGGATGCACCAGATACGCGTCCACATGGCGGCTATTGGCTTCCCGGTGCTTGGTGACCCCACGTACGGGCGCAGCCAGCCTATTCCCGGCCTCAACAGGCAATTTCTTCACGCATCTCGGCTACGTTTCAAGCACCCGATAACGGGCGAAGAGATCAGTGTTGAGTCCCCTCTGCCTGCTGACTTGCAGGCAGTGCTTACAGAACTTCAGGACGACTAACGTCCCGCGGCGTTGTAATCACGCTGCGCGGTCGATACAGTCTCAATATGACTCCTTCATCATCATCTCCAGCCCGAACACGTTTCGCCCCAAGCCCAACCGGAATGCTGCACATCGGCGGTGTCCGAACGGCTCTGTATGACTGGCTGCTCGCCCGGAAAACCGGTGGGCAATTTGTCCTGCGAATTGAGGACACCGACCGCGGTCGCTACGAGGCCGAAGCTGAACAGTCGATCGTCGATTCACTTCGCTGGCTCGGACTCGACTGGGATGAAGGCCCGGACATTGGTGGTCCGCACGCGCCGTACACGCAATCACAGCGACTGGAGCTCTACCAGGACTCTGTGAAGAAGCTCCTCGCTTCGGGTGCGGCTTATGAAGACGACACCACTCCAGAGGAGTTAGAAGAGCTCAGGCAACGACAGAAAGCTGCGGGAACACCTCCCGGATATGACAACCGCGGCAGGCACAAGACAGCGGAGCAGATAGAGGAATCGCGCGCAAAAGGTCTGCCAATCGTTGTGCGTATGAAGGTTCCCGACAGCGGAACTCTCAAGTTCGACGACGTTGTCCGCGGGCAGGTGGAGTTCGATTTCTCCCTGTTGCAGGACTTCATCATCATGAAGTCAGATGGCTACCCCACGTATCACCTCGCCCACGTTGTGGACGATCACGAAATGGGAATTACTCACGTGATTCGCGGTGAAGAGTGGATCCCCAGCACGCCGCGCCACATCCTGATTCACCAGGCGCTTGGCTGGGACTACCCCACGTATGTCCATGTCCCTCTAATTTTGGGGAGTGACCGCTCCAAGCTGAGCAAGCGACACGGTGCAGCATCTGCATTGGAGTACCGCGACCAGGGATATCTCCCCGAAGCCGTATTCAACTTCCTTGCGCTGCTCGGCTGGTCGCCCGGTGACGATACCGAAGTTATGAGCCGTGATGAGATCGTCCAGCGGTTCTCGGTTGAGCGCATCCTCCAGCACCCGGCTATTTTCGACAGCGAAAAACTTCTCTGGCTGAACGGTGTTCACATCCGAGGTCTTGCGTTGGATGACCTGCAGGAGCGCGTATTGCCCGTGCTGGAGCGCGCAGAAGCCGATGGTGGACTGCCAGACAGTGTCGCAAGACCACTGAACAGGGATTATGTCCGCAAGTTGCTGCCGCTCGTTCACGAACGGCTAAAGACACTCAACGAGGTCACAGAGAGTTTGAGCTTCTTCTTCGTAGATGACGTGAATCCCGATCCTGAAGCCATTCCCGGCCGCAAGTCTGATCCTGCAACGGCGACCGGTTACCTGCAGAAGTCACTTGAACTGCTGAAAACCGTCGAGCCGTTCGAACCTGAGCATCTTGAGGCAGAGTTCCGGGCACTAGCAGAAAAACTGGATGTGAAGCCCGGCCCGCTGTTCACACCGATTCGCGTTGCCGTCACTGGCTCCACAATGGCTCCACCACTGTTCGACACGGTTAGCGCAATTGGCCGTGACCGTGTGATGGAGCGCATTGAGAAGGCTCTGCAGCTGCTTGCCACACAGGGCTCCGCCACGAACGCGTGATCACGCGTCCTCAGCAAAATCAGGCATAGCGACTGGTGGTTCTTGAAGTTCGCCCGCATGACCAGCGCTCTTCCCGGTGCGATCCTGGAATAGCCGCCGGTCAACGTTATTGCAATGGCAGTGAACTTAAAGTCAATTGACCGAATGGCGGGTTCACGCTTATCATTGAATTTCACATGCGCCTGTACCGCGCATGCTAAATCTCAAGTTCATACGATCTCACTGGAGTCCGGCCCTTGGAAATGCGGATCAACGACGGCGAAAGCTTCGAGGCGTTCCTGCGACGCTTCACCAAACGCGTTCAGCAGGAAGGTATCGTTTCTGAAACGCGCCGCCGCCAGCACTTCGAGCCACCATCCATTCTGCGCAAGAAGAAGGAAGCATCGAAGCACCGCAAGAGCATCAAGGCCACGCTCAAGAACATGTAGCTTCTCCGGATTACCGGAACTGAAAGCGTCCGCACTGCGGGCGCTTTTTTTGTTTCTCTCCGTACAACGAGCACACGGTTGAGAAACATCGGCATAAACGCAGGTCAACCGATATCATCAGGATGCAAACTTGATCGTCGCATCTGGATGCTAAAGCCAGTGACACGCGCAGGAGTCCTCGATGAAATTTGGAATAGTCGTTTTCCCCGGAACATGGAGTGAACGCGACACGCAGTACGCTGTGCAGGATGTGCTCGGTCAGCCAGCACGCCTCATCTGGCATAAAGAGACTGACATCTCAGACTGCGATGCCATCGTGCTGCCGGGTGGCTTCAGCTACGGCGACTACCTCCGCTGCGGTGCCATTGCCCGCTTTTCCCCGATCATGGAGTCTGTTCGTGAGTTTGCGGGTCGCGGCGGCCCCGTAATCGGTATCTGCAACGGATTCCAGGTCCTGTGTGAAGCCGGTCTGCTGCCCGGTGCGCTAGTACGCAACGAACACCTTGAGTTCCGGTGTGAGTGGGTCAACCTGCGGATTGAACGTGCAGACACCATATTCACCAACACTGCTGCCAAAGGCCAGTTGCTGCGCGTCCCAATCTCGCACGGGGAAGGCAACTGGCAGTCGGACTCCGAAACTGTTCGCCGGGTTGAGGACAACGGGCAGGTCTTGCTGCGCTACGCTGACGCGAGCGGCAACGTATCTGAAGCTACGAACCCCAACGGTTCCACTAACGGCATCGCCGGAATCATCAACGAACGCGGCAACGTGCTCGGCCTGATGCCTCACCCGGAGAAGGCTTGCGAAACACTTATCGGCGGTGCAGACGGTAACGTACTGTTCGAGTCGATGATGCGCTCCGCAACCGCAGCAATTCGTAGTTAGTCAGGACGCTTTTCGACAAACGGTATATAATCC
>JAURLM010000234.1 GCA_030831265.1 Chloroflexota bacterium | reverse complement strand
GCATCTCTATCGGCAGTTGCTCAACCTCGGTGCCTGTAGCGTCCGCGACCGCATTGGCGATAGCTGCTGCGATTGGCACGATTCCCGGTTCACCTGCCCCGGTAGACGGGTTCGAGTTATCGTCAATGAGCACCACGTCGATCTGAGGTGTGTCGCTCAGCCTCGGCACTCGATACCGGTTGAATCCCGTAGTTAGCACGCGTCCTGCGTCGAACTCCATCAGCTCCCACAGGGCCGTGCCCATTCCCATCACAATTGATCCTTCAACCTGGTTACGTACGCCGTCAGGGTTGATGATCGCTCCGCAGTCGAACGCAACCGTCACGCGCTTGACAGATACCTGTCGGTCTACGACGGCCACTTCAGCGCACTGGGCCACGTAGCTCCCGGCATCCCACCCAACCGCAATGCCGTAACCGACGCCCTCCCGCTTCTCCCGATTGTCCCAACCGAAATGCTTCGCTGCCTCTTTCAATACTCGCAGGTAACGCGGGTGTGAAAGGTTCTTGACGCGAAACTCCAACGGGTCGATCTCAAGTTGCCGTGCGATGCGATCCATATGCGTCTCACGGGCGAAATGGTTCACTGCACCGCCGAGAGAACGGTATGAGCCAGACAAAAGAGGTGACTCCGAACCGGCAACAGACACGCGGTTGTTTGGAACGTCGTATGGCGTTGGTGCGCCTCGACGACCCCTGAACGCGTTCTCACCTGAGTGGTATGCGTTGTACTCCCATGCCGTGAGGTTTCCGTCGGATGTGACTCCGGCTTTGATCTCGATCAGCGCAGCCGGGCGGACAGTGCTCCACTGGAACTCTTCTTCCCGCGTGTAGGTCACTTTGACCGGACAACCGGCTTTACGGGCAAGCAGTGCTGCTTCAAGGCTGACGCTTGGAGTCTTTGTGCCGAAGGAGCCGCCGACGGTCTGAGAAATAACCCTGATCTGAGTTTCATCGACATCCAGCGCGGTGGCGAGCTGTGTGCGCTCTGCAAATGGGCCTCGGCTTGCGCACCACACCGTCAGGTTGTCATCCTCCCACAGAGCCACCGCAGCACTCGGCTCCATCTGGGCATTGGCAACATACGGGGCGTAATAGGTGCCTTCAATCACGGAGTCAGCAGTGCCATAGCCCTCGGAAAGCGTTCCTGCTTCTTGCAGCACCGCCACTTCACCAGCTTTTTCCTTCAACAAGGAAGGCAGGTTCCAGTCTGACGCGTCGTCACGCTTTTCATCCCAGCGGACGCGCACGGACTCGCGAGCGTAGTCGGCAGCAGACTCGCTCTCGGCAACTACACCAGCAAAATCCCCGTCGCGAATTAGTGCGACGAAACCTGGGATGCGCTCTGCACGGCCTGCATCGATATCAACCAGCTCCGCACCGTATGTAGGTGGCCTGACGATGAGACCATGCAACATGCCTGGAATAGCAAAGTCCTGTGCGTATTTTGCACGCCCGGTCACCTTCTCTATGGCATCTATACGAACACCACGATGTGCTTCGGTGGTCAGCGGTGATGGGTTGATGGGCGGAATGGAGTCCGGGATTTCTCTCTCAAGGGTCATGCCTTGCAGCAAATCGGCAAAGCCGATTGAGTCACCGGTAACAGGATTCAGTGCCCTGCCGTTGGCAAGCTCAACAGAATCTGAACCAATACCGAAATGCGTGGCCGCCAGTTCCATGAGCGACATTCGGGCGGCTATTGCGGCGCGCTGAATCTGGACTCCAGTTGTCCTGGTCGATGCGCTGCCTACGGTTCCGCGATCCCACGGAACGCGGGCTGTGTCTGCAAGGACTACATCTACGCTGGATGGAGGAATTGCCAGTTCGTCGGACACGGCAAGGGCGAAGCCGTGGCGAATCGCCTGGCCGTATTCCACTTTGCCGGAGTAGACCGCAACCTGCCCCTCTGCGTCGATTGTCAACAACACCGCAGGTTCGCCGGCAGCCTCTGGCGGTTCATCGGCCGATACCCATCGCGGGTGACCGATTATGGATAGTGCGAATGCTTTTGTGTTGTCTGTGCTGCTCACTTGGCATTTCCTTCCGCACCAGCGGCAGCGGACTTCACAGCACGGATTATCCGTGTGTAGGCTCCGCACCGACAGATGTTGCCGTTCAGGCCTGAGCGAATCTCAGCATCGGTGGGATCGGGCTTGCGGGAAAGAAGGCCAACCGTACTGATGATGAAACCCGGTGTGCAGTATCCACACTGGAACGCGCTATGTTCGGCAAACGCCTGCTGCACAGGGTGGAGTTCACCGTCACGCTCCAGGCCTTCGATAGTGGTAACTTCCCGACCCGCAGCTGCTGAAGCTGACGTGATGCAGGACTGGGACGGTTCACCGTCGATCAGCACCGTGCACGCCCCGCAATTACCTTCGCCGCAACCGTACTTCGTTCCGGTCAGTTCCAGTTCATTCCGTAACACGCTTAACAGGCTACGTTCACGGTCTACTTGCAGGTTGTGTCGTTCTCCATTAACTGTCAGATCCACGCTATGCACCTCGAAACTCTATGCTGCGACCCCTTCATCAACGGAGGTCTTCGCCGTGCGTCAGTGTACCTGTAGTTGGTGCATGAATTTCTCTCCGCGACACTTCGCGACGTCTCACCGACCCGGATGAAAGGTAATATCAGCGTTACTTACTTAAACAGACACCAACATCGCGGCGGCATCTCTCTAACTGATGGCAAAGAAAAAACGCAAAGAACAGAAAAGTACTACAGCGAACAACGCGGCTGTGAGCAAGCGTCAGTCCCTATTCAAACGACGCAAGCCGTGGGTTATCGGTGTTTCGAGCCTCCTTGCGGTCTTTGTCGTGCTGCTGGCTGCTGTCAGCTGGTACTACGCAGGCGAAATTCATGCTGGAGCATTTGAGATTGACCGTTCCTCGCCAGAGCTGAATCTGCAGATAGCAGCAATCGGTGATGGAACTATCA
This sequence comes from Chloroflexota bacterium, assembly GCA_030831265.1. Taxonomy (GTDB): domain Bacteria; phylum Chloroflexota; class Dehalococcoidia; order Lucifugimonadales; family Lucifugimonadaceae; genus JAJCYX01. Next base: position 2,002 of record JAURLM010000234.1, on the reverse strand, counting down.
CGCTGCAAACTGCCGAAGGCGATCCGTACCTCGAAAAACCAGGAGTACTAGGGCTCCTGGGGGATAACGGTTACGGGCGCGTGCACGATGTCATATCTACATCCAGGGGCCAGGTTGTCCGCAACTTCCAGCTGGTTGATGGTGAATTCTCAGCTGGTGAAAGGGTGAAGTACGAGAAATCGGCATTCCCTGGTGATCCCGGGCGCGCATTCAACCTTCCGTTTGACGATGTCACTTACCAATCACCACTGGGGCCCATGCCAGCGTGGTTTGTGCCGGGATACGGAGAGACATGGGCGGTGATGGTTCATGGCCGGACGGCGACGCGTGAAGAGACCTTGCGTTCGCTGGGACTTGTGGCCAATCTCGGAGTCCCGGTGCTGTCCATCAAATACCGGAACGATGAGGGTGTGTTGGCAGACCCGAGCGGTCAATACCAGTTCGGTATCACTGAATGGGAAGACCTGCAGGGTGCAGTGAGTTATGCGCTGGACAACGGTGCAAATAACGTTGTCCTGTTCGGATTCAGCATGGGTGGCGGTATCGTCACTCATTTCATGGATGAATCGTCGCTGTCCAACCGGGTGTCAGGCATCGTGCTCGACGCGCCATTGCTTAATCTCGACGATGCAGTTGACCTGGGTGGAAAAGAACGCGGTATTCCGCAACCCATCCCTACACTGGCCGGTTTCGTGGCGGGCTTGCGGTACGGCATCGACTGGGCGGCGCTGGACACCAGGGATGAGTTCCTGGCAATCCGTCAGCCCGTGCTGCTGTTCCACGGGACGGCTGACAAGACAACGCCGGTCTCGCAGAGCGATGGTGTTGCAGAGCGCTCAGGCAGTAACGTCACCTACATTCGCATGGAAGGAGCCGGACACGTCGAATCATGGAATGTCGATCCCGAAGCGTACGCGGCAGTCCTCTTCAAGTGGTTCAACGAGAACATCCTGCCCTGACGTGTGACGTCATCTTGGCGACAAAACCGCAATAACGCGAAACGGGGCTCGGCAAATCGTCGCCGAGCCCCGAGTCATAACCGTTCAGCGTTTCTCTAATACGCCACGCCAGTGTTGCCACTGGTGTCAGGCGTGGGAGAAGCTGGAGGTGTTCCGTCCTGGTCAAATCCCGGGAACGGTCCGCCGAAGCCGCCATGACCGAAGCCATGTGAGCCGCCGAAACCTCGTCCAAAACCGTGGCGTCCAAACCTGTGAGGGCCGAACCTCTCACCAAAGCCACCGTGTGGGGCGAATCTTTCTGGCATCAGCTTCTGCAGTGCGTCAGAAGGCTTTGCGCCTATCCACGCAGCAATTTCGTCAGCCTCAGCCTGTGTCAGGACAGCGTCGGTCACAAGTCCATCAAGGAACGCTGACAGCTGGTCGTTGGCAGCGGCGCTTCGAAGCTCGTGGTTCTGCTGATGAGTCAGGTTGCTCAATGCTTCCGGCTTACCATTGAACCACTCACTGATAGCGTCAGCTTCATCCTGTGTGATGACTCCCCGGTCAACAGCCGAAGTCAGGCGAGCCTCAAGCTGAGCAGCCCGCTCTTCCGAGCGCGCCTGCTGGATAGCTGAAGTTAGCGTTTCGGGTCTGATCCCAAGGATCTCGGCTACCCGATCCCACTGACCGGACGCTACACCACTCGCACCACCGAACCCGCCAGCGGAGGCAACTGCTGCTCCGGCGAGTGAAAACACTGCCACAGCGGCAATCACTGCGAACATCGTCATCTTTTTCTTCATCAATCCCTCGCTCCGTGCAAATTCATTGCGCCAGGCGCGTCTCTGCAGTCCATGTCTTTAACGATATACGCCTGATATCAGCCGGTCGTGAGTGTGACCTTAGAGTTTTCTAAAGGTTCGACAACACACAGAAGTTATTCGTGGCGCAGGGCATCGATGGGATTGAGGGATGCAGCCCGTGCCGCCGGGTAGATGCCCGCAATCAGTCCAATCCCTGCGGCGACCACCAGTGCCATAACAGCAACGTCTACCGACATCTTT
>JAURLM010000233.1 GCA_030831265.1 Chloroflexota bacterium | reverse complement strand
TGCTTCCTGTAGGTCGTGAAAAGGCTGTCGATATAGGCGCTGGCATGACTCCGCTCATTCGCGCTACCAACCTGGGTCGCGAGCTTGGTCTCAACAACCTGTGGATCAAGAACGATGCAGCGAATCCGACACACTCCTTCAAGGACCGCGTTGTTTCTGTGGCTACCACGAAAGCGCTGGAATTTGACTTTGACACCATCGCCTGTGCTTCTACCGGTAACCTCGCCGGTGCAACGGCTGCTCATGGCAACAAGGCGCGGATGAATACGGTTGTATTCCTGCCTGAAAACCTTGAGCGCGGAAAGATCATCGGTGCGGCCATATTCGGCAACGTTGTCCTGGTTCGCGGGAACTATGACGATGTGAATCGGCTGTGTTCAGAACTGGGTGACGACCGTCGATGGGCGTTCGTGAATATCAACATGCGCCCGTACTACTCCGAGGGCAGCAAGTCACTTGGCTATGAAGTTGCAGAGCAACTCGGCTGGCACGCCCCGAAGCATGTGATCGTTCCAGTCGCATCGGGTTCGCTGTTCACCAAGGTCTGGAAAGGCCTGAACGAATTTGCACAGCTTGGCCTGATAGACGGTGTCGACACGCGAATGCACATCGCCCAGGCTGAAGGTTGCTCTCCGGTTGCGCGTGCCATGATCGACGGTCAGACGCATCCCCGGCCGGTTGTTCCTAACACCATTGCCAAATCACTGGCTATCGGAACACCAGCGGACGGTATGTACTCCGTCGCTATCGCCAATCAATCATCAGGTTCAGGTACCGCCGTTCCTGAGGACGAGGTGGCTGCTGGCATGCGTCTTCTAGCAGAGACAGAGGGTATCTTCACCGAGACTGCGGGTGGTGTGGTAATTTCTACGTTGCGGCGCCTGGCTCAGCAGGGTGTGATTGGTCCCGACGAGGAGACTGTTGCGCTTATCACTGGTTCAGGGTTGAAAACACTGGAAGCAGTCGAGGGTGCGATCAACCCACCCGTGATTGACCCTACTGTTGAGTCTTTTGATGAAATTGTTACCGGTATGGCAGGAGCCTGATGTCTCGTAAACGCGTTGAGTTCTCATTCGAAGGTGAAAAGGTAACCGATCCTGTCATCTATCAACTTGGCAGGAAATACGATCTTGTCACGAACATTAGACGGGCACATATCGAAGGCGAAATAGGCTGGGTTGTGCTTGAACTGGATGGTGCCTCTAGTGAAATTGAGGCCGGGTTAAACTGGGTTCGTTCCCTTGGAGTGAATGTCCGGCTGCTGGAAGGCGGAGATATCATCGAAGGCGACTGATCACAGACCGATTGCGTAACGCAATCTCTCGACCGTTGGTGAAAAGACCATATGTTCGTACGATTACCCGGTGCTGGAAGCACCCATCGCTTCCAGCACCGGGTTTTCTTTTGGCTCAAAAATCCGGGACTATGGGTTACGCATATCGCTATGACCCACTCGTGCATCGAACGCTCTGTGGTACTAAGGTAATCATGCCGTTCTCAGTCTGTAACCACTGTGTGCAGACTGCTCAAAATTTTAAACCCGGCTACTACGAAAAACGTAACTACTAGGCACATAACAAGAACACTACAGAGGCATCACACTGAACGCTGGGAATCGCAGACGCATTATCTTGTCCGGAGCTGGTGGGAGGCTTGGTGTTCTGCATGCCAGGGCACTGAAGCAAGCAGACCCGTCGTTATATCTCATTGGGATTGATGCTGATCCAATTCGTATCACCCGTGCCGAGACTGATGAGGTCCACCTCGTACCAAGGGCGTCTGATCCCGCGTACATACCAGTCGTCGCTCAGGTCGTACTGCAAACGGATGCAGACTTGCTCCTGACAAACGTGACAGCGGATATCCCTGCGATTTCTGCTGGTCGTGACAGGTTGGGCTGCACAACGTTCCTGCCTGACCATGAGACTGTCATGCTTTGTGAAGATAAAGCAGCCTCGAATGCTGTGTGGCAAAAAGCAGGTGTGCCAGTCCCTTCGAGTATGCGGATTAACGACCAGGGAGACCTTAAACAGGCTTTCGATGAATACGGCGAAAAAATCTGGCTCCGCGCATTAGTCGGTTCAGGTGCCAGCGGTGCCCTGCCCGTGTCCGATATGGAATCTGCAATCAGTTGGATCAATCTGAACAAAGGTTGGGGGCGGTTCATGGCGGCCGAACTGCTCGGACCGCAAACCGTCAGCTGGGAATCCGTATGGAGCAACGGGGAACTTGTCGTAGCGCAGTCGCGCCGAAGGCTTTACTGGGAATTCGGCCGGATAGCGATGTCTGGTGTTAGCGGCATCGCAGGCGCAGGAGAGGCAATTGCTGATCCCGAAATAGACCAAGTTGGCCTCGCTGCAGTTCGTGCAGTCGCTGAACGTCCCAATGGCGTACTTGGCGTTGATGTTGCCTACGATATGGAGGGCAACCCGAAGGTAACGGAGATCAACCCGGGCAGGTTTATGAGCGGGGCTTCATGCCATTTCGCCAGCAAGTTCTTCAATGTTCCTTATGCCGCTGTTCAGGCCGCATTCGGTGAGGACGGAGGATTCCAGCGTCCGTTGCTGAACCCTGTAACTCCCGGAACGATATTCGTATCGGGACTTGACCGTGTGCCAGTGTTCACGACCCGTTTTGAGATTGAGCAGCGTAAGTCCAGCCTGGAGTTGTTGCTCAAGGAGGTAAGTGAGCCGTCCGGCACAGTTTGATGAGATAGCTGGCCGGGCACAATCCGCCTTGCTGACTACAGGCTCCAGCTGTGCTCCACCGTTTGCAGCGTCGGAGCCACTTTTTCCGTTAGCTCCAACAACGGCATGAACACCTCGTCATGAATCGGGCGTGCAACCCATTCGAGCCGTTTTTCTTCTGATTCCCAGAAGGAGATTACCTCAAACGTGTGAGAAGGCTTCATGGCCCCAAGCGCTTCAAGCTGCTGCTCGGAGAATGGCTTGAGTGTCGCCGCGTGAAGAAACCCCGGTTGCTTCGCCATGGCTGCAATCCATGAATCTCTGATACCTGCTTCGAGCGCAGATTCCTTGCCTGGTTTCGCTGTCATGTATACGTGGAGAATGATCATTTCTGGTCCTTGTTTGCTGGCTATTGACACCTACTGGAACAGCTTTCTACCCGGCACATTCACCCTTACGCGGTAAAGCGAGCTGGTGGCAGTCACGTAGAGGGTGCGAAGGTCCGCATCTCCCCACGTGAAGTTGGCCGGACCTTCCGGGAGGCCTATGACGCCGAGGTCTGTGGCGTCCGGGGCGAAGACGTGGATGCCGCCTGGCCCCGTGGTGTACAGGTTGCCCTTGCTGTCTATCTTCATGCCATCCGGCGCACCGTCTCCGTCGCCGGTCACTTCAGCCCAGACTTCGCCACCGGACACCGAGCCGTCAGATTTCACATCGAACACCCTGATGTGGCCGCGGTCAGTGTCGTTAACAAACAGCTTTGACTCGTCCAGGGAGCACGTCAGGCCATTGGGTTGGCCGAAGTCAGAAGCCAGCAGCGTCAACTTGCTGCCATCAGGTGAAATCCTGAATACACCCTGGAAGTCCAGGTCCTGTTCACGTGGGATGCCGAAGTAGTCCATGCGACCGTAAGATGGATCGGAGAAGTAGATTGCCCCGTCGCTCTTGACGATGATGTCATTCGGGCTGTTCAGTTCTTTACCTTCGTAGTGCGTGGCAAGGACTGTTATCGATCCGTCTGGTTCCGTGCGCGTCACTCTGCTGGCATGCTCGCAGCTTACCAACCGGCCCTGCTTGTCCCACGTATTTCCATTGGTTTTGCCGCATGGCTGCCGGAACGTCTCGATGCCCTTTGCGGCAGACCACCGGCGCATGATGTCTCCCGGCATGTCGCTGAAGATCAAAGATTCAGTACGCGGGTCCCACACAGGGCCTTCGGTGAACTTGAACCCGGTTGCAAGCCTTCTCACGTCCGCGTTATCGCCGACGACTGCCCGAATCCGGTCATCTCGAATTGAGAGTGTCATTTACGAAACCTCCCCACTGGTGCGCGTTCTATGCCCGCAATAACCATTTCACAGCGTTGGTCATGAGCTTCTGTGCGGACGGGTGCTGTAACGACGAAAGTCGGTGCCCGTGGCCGAGGTAGACCACACGACCCTTGCCATAGTCGTGGCAGAAACCTGCGGCAGACTCGCGGCCATCTTTACCCTGGCTGCGGGTCAGCAAGTGTACGCGGTCACTATCGAACCAGATGAAGTGCTGTTCGTCTTCGATCTCGTAGCTCGTGATGCCTTCGGTTATCGGGTGGTTGGGGTCGACAACATGTACATCAAATTTCTGGAATGGTGGATGGAACTGGTAGTAGCCGCCCACGGTGCGCCGATACCCGTTCTGCCACGGGTAGTTCCATCCAGAGTTGTGGAGCACCAGGAATGCTCCACCGTTTTGCACAAATTTCTCGATGACATCTTCCTGGTGAGGTTTCATCCACTGTTCTGGTGGTGCGTCGTGCCCGCCGGGCCACTCCATGCCGTCCCTGTGAAACACGAGCAACTTCTTACCCTTGAGCAGGTCTGCGTCGATCGATGCGAAGTCGGTCGTGGTGTGCGTGTCCAGCCCTGCGGCCTTCAGCACGGGGCCAACACCGGCGAACGCTTCTTCTGCTTTGTGATACCTGTCACCGGCGAGCATGACTGCGTCGGCCATGTTGTGGGTTCTCCTTGTTATGTTTAGCGAGCCTTCAGGGCTAACTGGAAGCCTGTATGGGCAGAATGTAACACCGGAAAAGATGTTGCGGGCGGAGCGAGGCATTAGTTGTAAGATTTCGCACTTCTGGCGTTTCGCGTCTAATATGGGCAGAAGGTAATCTAATCAGGTACAGAACGGTAGACTGTGCCGTCGGTGATGTCCAAGAGAGAAGAATGCAGGGAGAACGATGACAGTTACGGTAAAGATCCCCACACCGCTGCGGCGGCTTACCAGCCAGAAGGACAAAGTTCCCGCTGAAGGCGCGAATATAGCTGGAATCGTGGAATCGCTCGAAGGGCAATTCCCCGGCATGAAGGACAGGCTGTGTGACGAAAATGGTGGGCTACGCCACTTCGTCAATATCTACCTGAACGGCGAAGACGTGCGATACCTGTCCGGTATCGAGACACCTGTCAGTGATGGTGACGAGCTTTCGATCGTTCCTGCTGTTGCAGGCGGCTGTTAGCCGGGAAGTCCAACCTCAAGGCTGATGACGGTTCCGAAAAAAGAAGACCGCGGATTCCAAACGGAGTCCGCGGTCTTTTGGTTACTGACATACAGGGAAGAACAGTCCCTGTTCAGGATTTCGAAATAACTTCTGCTACTGATGCCCGGACAATTTCTTCAGGAACATCTCGTCGCGTAACAGCTTTGCCCGGCCCTTCAAGCTGCACCCAGCGTATGGTACCGCCGCGTGATTTCTTGTCACTTTTCGTTGCGGCGATGATGGCATCAACGGTTACTCCGCTGACACTCACCGGCAGGTTGTAGCGTTGCAGCACGGCTCGTTGCCTGTCGACAAACTCGCGATCTAGCATGCCAAGTTTTTCTGCGATGCCTGCCGCCGCCATCATGCCAATCGCCACGGCCTCGCCATGCAGGTACTTCCCGTAGCCGCTCACGGCCTCGATGGCATGACCGACAGTGTGCCCGTAGTTGAGAAGCACACGAGTGTCACCGCGCTCAAACTCATCAGCCGACACAACTTCCGCCTTGATCTGCACAGATCGCCGGATCGTCTTCACAGCGAGATCGCCCTTCAGGCTCTGCATCTCATCGGGAAATCGCTCAAAGGTGTCCAGGAGATTGGCGTCAAGGATCAGGCCGTGTTTTATCGCCTCAGCCCAACCACCGGCCATCTCACGTTTGGGAAGCGTCTTCAGATGATCGATATCTTGCAGCACCAGTTTTGGCTGGTAAAACGCTCCCACGAGGTTTTTCCCCGCAGGCAGGTTCACCGCTACTTTTCCGCCAATAGACGCATCAACCATCGACGCCAGCGATGTCGGGACCTGCACAAACGGAACTCCGCGTAGCCATGTCGCTGCGGCAAAGCCCACCAGGTCTCCTGCAACACCGCCGCCCATAGCGATGACCGTGTCGAGTCTCTCTGCTCGATGCTGAGCCAGCCATTCATAAATCTTTTGGACAGTGTCGAGGTTCTTATTGCTCTCGCTGAGTTCAAGTGTCATCACATTGGTGACGAAACCATTGCGCTCCAGTGCTTCGTGAGCACGATGGACGGCAGTAGGGAACATTGCTACATCGGCAACGAGGAAGGCCCGGCCAGACAGACCGGCGTTGATCATCTCGGTTCCGATGTCTTCTATCGCCCCGCGTGCAACAACTACGCGGTAATCTCCCTGTGTGGTGCTAACGACAGCGGCCAGGTTTTCGTCATTCGCCATTTTGAAAACCCTTCAACTTTGAGATGTGCTCCCACGTCTCCATGATCAGCATGGCAACATCCCCGTGACGCAGGCCTTCGGTGTTGATTTCAGCATCAGCCGTAGCGTACGCCGATTCTCTTTCAGCCAGAAGTGCCCGAACGCGATCAACAGGGGCTTCGCTGCCCAGGAGTGGGCGCAATGCCCTGCCCCGCCTTCCAGCCGATGCCGTGAGACGTGCGTTGATTGTTTCGGGGCTGGCGGTGAGCCGGATGACCACGCCCGTTGCGGCCATGAGTTTCCGGTTTTCTTCGAGTGTTGGAACACCACCACCGGTTGAAACGACCAATCCGGTGCGGGTGGCAGCGGCTTTGAGTATGTCTGACTCGATCTGGCGAAATTTGACTTCACCGTCTTCCGAGAAAATCTCTGGAATCTTCTTGCCCGTCGACGTTTCGATCTCGTCATCCATCTCGAAAAACTCCCAGCCAAGAAGTTCAGCGGCCTGGCGGCCACTGTTCGACTTACCGGTTCCGGAGAATCCCGTCAGATAGATGTTGCCCCTGGGCATCGTTCAGCTCACCTGGCCACCGGGGCGGCCGAATTCCTGGTGGGACTGGATATAGCCGTCGTAGTTGCGTTTCATCTCGGCAAGACTGTCGCCGCCGAACTTTTCGAGAACGGCATGGGCGAGTACGAGTGCAAGCATGCCTTCTGCGACAGGGCACGCCCGAGCTACCTGGCAAATATCGCTGCGGTTGTACGCTGCCTCGATAACCTCACCGGTGTTGATGTCTACCGAAGGAAGAGGGCGGGTCATGGTCGCAATCGGCTTGATCGCAACGTGCGTGACGATGGGATTGCCGTTGGACATGCCGCCTTCGATACCGCCGGCATGATTGGATTCCTGCCTGAACCTACGGGGATCTGACGGGTCAGGAACGATGACGTCCTGTACTTCACGCCCGGGCCGGGCCGTGTTGGCGAATCCGGAGCCAATCTCCACGCCCTTGACGGCGTTGATGCTCATCATGGCCTGTGCAATGCGGGCGTCAAGTTTGCGATCCCAGCCGACGTGGCTGCCCAGCCCGACCGGTGCACCGAACGCCACGACTTCCATCACGCCACCGATGGTCGTACGGTCTGCTTTGGACGCGTCGATGGCGGCTTTGAAACGGGCATCGGAGTCTGAATCGGCTGCGCGAACCTCCGAAGCTTCCACATCGTCCCAGTTCACATCTGCTGGGTTTATGTCAGGAGACTTCTCTGCACCAGTCGATATCGCTCGTGCGTGAATGGTGATGCCGAATTCTTCTAGCAATCGCCGTGCGACTGATGCGGCGGCTACCCGCGCAGCCGTCTCTCGCGCACTGGCGCGCTCAAGCACGTTACGGACATCGTGGTGGAGGTACTTTAATGCACCGGGGAAGTCCGCATGGCCGGGAACGATGCGCGTGTGGGACTTCTTGTCTAAGTCATCGGAAACCGGGTTGGGCGACATGGCGTCAGTCCAGTTTGCGAAGTCACGGTTCTCAATCCACATGGCGATAGGAGAGCCGAGCGTGACACCGTGGCGAACCCCGCCGCGCAGTTCCGCTCGATCCTTTTCTATCTTCATGCGACCGCCGGAGCCGTAGCCCTTCTGTCGGCGAGCCATCTGCCGTTCAATATAATCCTCGTCGATGTTCAGCCCGGAAGGGATGCCTTCGACGATAACGGTCAGACCGGGGCCATGAGATTCGCCAGCGGTCGTCCATCGGAATTCAGTCATCGTTGTCTCTCACAAATGTGGCGTTTGTTGCACCGGTTTTTTGTTGCCGACGCATATATAACGTACTGCTCCACGCTCAAATTGGCACAGTTCATGTTACTCGTTGAACAAGTGGCTAGCGCGCAGCACCTACGGCGGCGAACATGACGTCAACCGGGGCTTGCTTCCCTGTCACAAGTTCAAATCCAACCACACCCTGGTAGATGAGCATGGATATTCCACCAACAGGATTGGCTCCGGCCCGTTCCGTCTCACGCAGAAAAGGGGTTTCTGGTGGTGCGTATACAGCGTCATAGCAAGTCGCATCGGCTGAAATAAGTTCCGCGGGCACGGGTGAAGCGAACGGTGCGGGTCCTCCGTCCATTCCCATTGCAGTGGTGTTCACGAGCAGGTTTGAGTACGGGACCACGTCGGCAAGCGACGTTGAGTCCAACCCGATGGCAGATGGTCGGAAACGACCGTCCGTCATGTCCGCAGCCAGTGAACGTGCCTTCTCAACAGTCCGGTTTGCGATAGCGACAGTTGCCGCGTTGCCGGTCTTCAAAGCGTAAACAATGGCCCTCGCTGCTCCGCCTGCACCGAATACAACGGCGTTGCAGCCATCGGGGTCGAAACCGCCGCTTTCCTTCAGCGCTCGCAGGAACCCTGGCGCATCGGTGTTGTGACCGATCAATTTGCCGTTTTCTGGCACGACCCAGTTGACCGCGCCGATAGCCTGGGCCGTATCGGCAAGGCCGTCCAGCATCGGAATAATCGCCTGTTTGTGGGGAAGCGTGACGCAACAGCCCATGAAATCTGGAGTGCGGAACGATTCGACTTTTGCGGCAAGGTCGATTGGCTCAACGTCCCACGGTTCAAATTTGACGTCGATTCCGCAGTGGTCCAGCGCTGCCTGCTGGAAGGCCGGTGATTTGGAATGGCCTATGGGATGGCCCATGACTCCGAAGATCTTGCTCATGCGATTGGCCCGGATGGTTCCTTGTGGTTTCGTGTCAGTGAAGTCTAACTGTCTGTTTGTGAGGCGAGGTAACTTTCGAGTATCAATGCCGCGGCGGCAGAGTCAACCTGTGATTTGTTCCGGCTTGGCTTGATACCCGCAGCGCGTAGCTGGCCTTCTGCCTGGTGCGAGGTGAGCCGTTCATCATATGTGATGACATCCAGGTCTGTGACCGTACGCAGAACGCGGCAGAACGCCTGGGCCTTACGAGCGGCAGGCCCGAACGAACCGTCCATGTTTACCGGTAAACCGACTATGATGGCCTGCGCCTCATAATCGGCTGCAAGTTTGGCAATCAACTCCTGGTCGTGCGGAACGCCTTTTGCTACCAGCGTCTTGAGCGGTGTGCAAAGCGTTCCGGTCGGATCGGAAAGCGCCAGTCCAATCCGCACTTCCCCAATGTCTACACCCATCAGCCGTTGCTTGCCGTGGTTCACTTACCTACGCCCTGAAGGCCTGCCTCAACGATTTCTCGTGTAGATGCCAGAGCCGTTTCAAGTTGTCCGGGCTCTTTCCCGCCAGCCTGAGCCACAACCGGACTACCACCGCCACCGCCACCCATCTTTTCGGAAATGGCCTTTGCGATGTTCCCTGCGTGCAATCCGTACTTCGTGATGTCCTTCGTAACCATGACGATGACCATTGGCCGTTCGTCAATAACCGCACCAAGTACCACTAGCCCGCTCTTGATGCGATCGCGAATGTGGTCTGCAGTTCGGCGGAGGGCATCGACATTGCTGGCTGCAATAGCCTTCACTTCGGCGTTGATGGTTGTTC
>JAURLM010000232.1 GCA_030831265.1 Chloroflexota bacterium | reverse complement strand
TGATCGCTGACACCAATATCTCTGACTGCCTGTGCCACCTGTTTGCCGTTGGCTACGGCTACTTCTACCTGCCGGAGCTTGTTCAAGATTGGCTCCGGTGTGTGACCTTTTCGAGGCATTTCGCCCCCCCCTTTCAGAACGTCCAGTCTGGACTTTTCCAGTGGTTTCGTTCGCGGGGGCAGATCACCCTCGACGGGCAATTCTGGCTGGTCTTGAAATGGTGCAAGGCATCGAAGTTTTCCGGGAGCGTTTTCGTCAGGATTACGGACATGATTTCAACGTGCGTGTGGGCATAAACACAGGACTTGTTGTTGTAGGAAACGTCGGATCAGGTTCAGTAACCGAATACACGGCGATGGGCGACGCTGTCAATGTTGCTGCACGCATGGAACAGACTGCCGAAGCCGGGACCGTGCAGATTACTTCTGATACAGGCAGGGCTGTTGAAGGATTATTTGACCTTGAACCTCTCGATGGTATCGAAGTTAAAGGTAAGTCAGCCCCGGTAGATGCATTCAGAGTGTTGGGCGTGAAGCAGGTCACGAATTCCGGGCGACAGGCTCGGACCCCATTGGTTGGCCGCGACCGTGAGATGCAGAAACTTCTCAGTATTGCCAAAGAGGTTCAGCAGGGGAGAGGTCAGGTTGTTTGCCTGATAGGTGACGCAGGGCTTGGCAAGAGTCGACTCGTAGCAGAACTGAAGCGTACCTGGGTCAGCGAGATGGGTGAGCGTACGTGGGACTACGGTGAAGGTGTCCCATACGATGCCTCACGCCCGTATTCCATTTTCCAGGACATGGCCCGGCGAATGTTTGATGTCAAGATGGATGACAAGCCTGAGGAGATTCATCAGAAGGTATACACCGCATTCCGATCGATGGAAGCACCGGAAGAAGCCAAGTCACTGTGCAGCGTGGCAATTCAGCGAGTCATATCTGCAAAGGTTCTTCATGACGCGCCGGATTATCCTGGTGAGACCATCAAGAAGGACTTTTTCAATGTTGTTGGTCCCGCATTTTTCAGTGCGGCGCAGACGTCTCCCCTGGTGGTCGCGTTCGATGACCTGCAGTGGGCAGACCCGGCTTCTGTTGAACTTCTCACTCACCTGATGACCATCATGGATCAGGTGCCGATCCTGTTCCTGCTTGCGATGCGCCCAGAGCGGCAATCACCCGCGTGGAAACTGCGGTACGTGGCTGAGACGGACTTCAACCACCGTTACACGGAGATTGCCCTCCAGCCCCTTGATTCCAACAGTACAGATGAACTGATATCAGCACTCTTGCACGTTAAGGATTTGCCGACTGATGTCCACGACTACGTGCTGCGCAAGACCGAGGGCAACCCGTACTTCGTGGAAGAGGTCATGCGCTACTTCATTGAGCGTGGCGCCATTCAGGAGACGCCCGAAGGCCCTCGTTGGGACGCATCCAGCCAGATTTCAGAAACGTCCCTGCCTGATTCTTTGCAGGCATTGCTGATGGCGCGCATGGACCGCCTGTCCAGGGAGGCACGATCCACTCTGCAACTGGCGTCCGTGGTTGGCCGAACGTTCTATCACCGTATCCTCAGCCAGCTATCAGACTCGACGCTTGAGTTGGATAAGCACATCACGTCGCTGGAGCGGCTTGAGTTGATCCAGGAAGAGATGCGTCTGCCTGAGCTTGAATACATGTTCAAGCACGAGATCACCAGGGATGCTGCCTACAGCTCTATCCTGACCCGGCATCGCAAGCAGCTACACCGGCAGGTAGCTGACGCGATGGAGGTGGTTTTCCAGGATTCACTGGATGGCAACGCGCATCGTCTTGCCTACCACTTCTCTGAGGCGGGGGACGATGATAAGGCGTTGGAGTACTACGAGATGGCTGCAAATGCTGCTGCAGGTCTGAATGCCACTGCAGAATTGGCAGCTCACTTGCGTGATGCTATCGGGATCGCTGAGCGATCCGATGCGTCCGGTGCGAAAGCGGAACAACTCAGGGGCAAGCTGCGCAATCTGTCGCCGGTGAATTGATTCGGCGGACAGCGGAATACGCGATCACGCAGGGGACACGTCTTCGCCGCGCCGGATAATTGGCCAGATAATCGCGGCACAAGTCAGGGCAATTAGTCCTTCGACCGAGACGATTGTCACGGCGTTTGGCGCCCCGAACCACCGTGCCATCAGCCCTATGTTGAGTATGCCGAGTGGTCCGATCCCTATGCCCACCGCCAGAAGTCCCAGCATTCGTGAGCGCATTTCTGGCGGCGCCGCCATCAGCATCAGCGCTGACTGCGTTGTCGAGAACGCGGCGAGGCCGATGCCGCCAATGAGCACGACTGGAAACGAGACTGTAAACCAGTCAGACAGCGAGAAGAGCAACGCTGCAACGAGGTACAGGAATGACCCGTACATGTAGACCCGGCCGTAGCGAATCGGATTGGTACGCAGCATCACCAGCAGCGCTCCGATAAGCGCCCCTGCTCCCTGTGCGGAGACGAGCACTCCAACCAGGAATGGACTGAGCCCAAGCTCGTCTTTGCCGATGACCGGGATCATGCTCCTGATTGGCGTTGCCCAGAGGTCGACGATCACTGTTATCAACAGGATGCCTACGATCACGCGTCGCGACCTGGCATAGCCGAGTGCAGAGCGGAAGTCCGAGGCGAAACTCGTCTTTGTGATGGCTGCGATGGCTGGCCGGTATTTGACGGTGATTGCAAGGATTCCGAGTCCAGCGTATATGGCACAGGCGAAGAAATAGACACCTTGCATTCCCGTGAACTGGAGTAATGCGCCGCCCAGTGCAGGGCCAAAAGCCAGTGCTGAAATGCGAATTGCGCCATCGATGCCAATCGCTCTTCCAACCAGTGAACTGTCAACACTTTCTGCCAGCATCGGTCGGCGTACTGAGAAGTCTGTAATCCAGATGACGCCATTTATGAACACGCCTATTGCTACGTGCCATATCTGGATGCGGTCCTGCGCCGCAAGCAATCCGAGCGTTCCCGCGGTTGCGACCAGCACCACGAAGATGGATACGAATATGACTTTGCGGTTGAACCTGTCAGCGAAGACTCCGAGTGCAAGGCCAAACGGAATCAGTGGCGCACGCTGGATGAACAGCATCATCGCCACGTAAAACGGGCTGCCTGTCTTTTGAAAGACGAACACTGCGACGGCCAGTGTTTCGAACTGGCGCATCGTTTCCATCACGAGGCCCGTAAGCAGCAGCTTGCGAAAGTTTGGGTTGAGCCAGAGCGTGCCGCTCTTTGGGTTACGCATCAACGCGGGCGAACAACAAGGGTGACCACCGAATCTGCCACATCAATAAGACAAATCTGTTCCCGGGCCGCCGCCGTAAGCGGGACGACTGGACGACAGTTTGCCCCTGTCCCGCAGGCTTCGCCAGTCGCTTGCGGTCAGTGTGCGATGATCGGTTACCCGGCGGTTGGAACTGGCGCCGCATCCCAGTAGCGGCGGAAGGTGGCCAATGATTCCTCTGGCGTGTTGCACTGCGTGAAGAGCACCTGGCGACACTCTCGTGCCGACGGCATCCCGCGGGCGTAATAGGAAAGATGACGTTGCATCTGTAGCAACTGGTATCGGCCTTCAGGGAAGAATGAGAGGATCAGTTCCATGTGCCGCAAGATGACCTGTTCGCGGTATTCCCGCTGCTGCTCTTCCGGCCAGTTCTCATAATCCGGGTTGAACACCCACGGTCGGCCCATAGCCCCGCGGCCAATCATTACCGATATGCAACCGGTTTCTGCCATCATCTGGCGCGCCTCACTGTATGAGGTGACGTCGCCATTGCCAGTGACCGGAATGTCCACCGCTTCGACCACGTCTCGGATGATGTGCCACGGCGCTCGCCCCGTGAAGCGCTGGGAGCGGGTGCGAGGGTGAACCGTGATGGCATCGACCCCTTCGGACTGTGCCATCTGCGCCACCTCAACTGCGTTCAGGTGCTCGTTGTCCCAACCGCCGCGGATCTTGATGGTGAGCGGAACTTCACAGGCGCGTCGTAGTGCCCGCAGGATAAGGGCAGTGCCTTCGACATCCTTCATCAATGCCGAACCCTTGCCGGTCTTTGTGATCTTTGGAACCGGGCAGCCCATGTTGATATCGATGATGTCTGCACCGCGTTGCTGGAGAATCTCCGCCGCGGCGACGAATGCCTCCGCG
>JAURLM010000231.1 GCA_030831265.1 Chloroflexota bacterium | reverse complement strand
CAAAGTTCACGATGTAGCTGTGCGGCTGAACGTAAGCGAGAAAACCGTTTACAAGTGGTTACAGCAGGGGCTAATCCCGGCCTCGCGAATTGGTAAGACCTGGATAATCACCGAAGAGTCCGTTGCTTCGCTGCTTAACCCGCGTGTTTCTTCTACCGTCCAGCCTGTCCCCCCGTCATTTCTGCGGCCTGCTGGAAGCGGTTCTCCATCTGCTCATGGCGTCAATTCGGCGAATATCCCCTCTGATCCACAACCGCAATTGAAAGCTGCGCTACACCAGTTCGAAAACATCCTGTCCGGCGCGATTGAGCACGGAATCAGCGGGATACTGGGGCCGAGACGGCTTGATCCTGCGACTCCCGCGGCGATTGCAGGAGAACTTGAGAACACTGAAGGAGAAGTTCTTTTGCAGGGTGTTGGGCTACGAGAGTTCTTCGGTGACAAAGACCACGCCACTATTCTTCGAAGGATGGCTGCGGAAGATCGGCATGTGAACATCCGGGCCTTGCTGGTCAACCCTACCGGGCAGTTCGCCAGGGCCAGGACGGTTGCGGAAGATGGTGAACGTTTCGCGGATGATGCACTGTTTCGCGCCGGGCCGTTGTTCGGCGATTCGTGGCGCAGTCTGAACGTGATTGCGGCATTGAAACGGGCCAGCAAAGACCTGCACAACTTCAGTCTTGACGTGCGGTTCCTCGATCACTGGCCGTCGACGTATCTCGTACTAACCCGTAACTGTGCATTTGTCGAGACCTACCACTTTGGTCGCCCGGAGGGCTTGGTGGACGGTACGACGATTGACGGGCAGGTGCCAATGTTGCAGGTGCAATCTGGCTCTCGTTATCACGATCTGCTTCGCAATCACTTTGACTACCTCTGGGGCGGGCGTAACCCGTTTGTGCAATCTCAAACTCTTGAACAGGTTGCTGAGTCTGTGCAGGTTCAGGTTTAGCCGCCAGCGCGTCGGAACATTAAGGAACCTGAGTGCTCTTGTATCCCAATCTCGGAGAAAATGCTCCATATAAGTCTTAACCGAAGCACATAGTCTGGCCGGTATCGCCTTGCGGAACCACAGTTTTTCGCTCACAAGGCAATGTTCATCAGTAAATCGTGGGGTAACCGGCAAACATGGGTAAGATCAAAGTAGCGATCATCGGCGCAGGGAACTGTGCATCGTCACTTGTACAGGGGATATACAAATATTCGGAACTTGAAGGTGATACTCACGTCCCTGGCGTGATGCACAACACACTTGGCGGTTACTCAATCGGGGATATTGAGATTGTCGCTGCCTTTGACGTTGACAAGGAAAAAGTTGGCAAAGACCTCGCTGACGCCCTTGTTTCGAAGAACAACAACGCAGTCCAGTTTCACGAGGTTCCACGGACCGGGGTCATCGTCAGCCGTGGGATGACGCACGACGGTATTGGCGAATACCTGCAGGATTTGATCGAACCTGCACCGGGTCCAACGGACGACATTGTTGGGATCCTTCGTGAGCGCGAAGTGGACGTAGTTATTAACTACCTCCCGGTTGGCTCTGAGCAGGCGACCAAGTGGTACGTCGAACAGGTCCTGGCGGCCGGATGCGCATTTGTTAACTGCATTCCGGTGTTCATCGGCGGTGATAAGACTGGCTATTGGCCGAAGCGGTTCATTGACAAAGGTCTGCCAATCGTTGGTGACGACATCAAGTCACAGGTTGGAGCGACTATTGTCCACCGTGTCCTGGCCCGGTTGTTTGAAGACCGGGGTGTGCGTTTGGACAGGACGTACCAGTTGAACTTCGGTGGCAACACTGACTTTTACAACATGCTGGAACGCTCCCGCCTAAAGTCCAAGAAGATCTCTAAAACCCAGTCCGTGCAGTCTCAGCTTGAGAAAGAGCTTCCCACGGATGATGTTCACATCGGCCCGTCCGACCACGTGCCGTGGTTGCATGACCGCAAGTGGGCATACATCCGCCTGGAGGGTACTTCATGGGGTGACGTGCCGCTAAACGTTGAGCTGAAACTTGAAGTTGAAGACAGTCCCAACTCCGCTGGTGTGGCCGTTGACGCCATTCGCAGTGCCAAGATTGCTCTCGACAAGGGTTTTGCCGGCCCGGTTGAAGGTGCTTCCGCATACTTCATGAAGTCCCCACTGAAGCAGATGCGTGATGATGACGCACGGCGTTCGGTGGAGGAATTCGCAGCCGGTCATGTTCCCGGAAGCCAACCTAAAGCATCCGGAACGGTCGCAAAAGGCAAATCGAAGAAGTCCAAGTAACTCGCTATGATGGGCGCAGCTATGGCTGCGCCCATCAGTTACGTTTGCCGTTGATGGGTACTTTTTTCAGTGGGGGAGCCGATGAAGGTAGCGATGGTGTCGCCATATGACTTCGCCATCTTTGGCGGGGTACAGACGCACGTCGTTGAGTTATCGAACGCCCTCGTGGATAAAGGGCACGAAGTCACTGTTCTTGCGCCGTGCACTGGCAATCAGCCGGTGTACGATCTTCGAGACACCCCGCTGGAGACATTCGGGCGAACAGTGCCGTTCATGACTGCAGGGTCTGTCGCTCGTATTTCACTGAGTGTCTGGTATCAGCGGAAGCTGACTTCTATTCTCCAGGAGCAAAACTTCGACGTTGTTCACATTCATGAACCGTTGATGCCAATGTTCGGGCTTATGGCGAGCTACTACTCTCCGTCCCCAACGGTCGGCACGTTCCATGCCTACAACGAAGGTACCGGGCGCGGTTACATGTTTTGGAAGCCGGTACTCAAATACGGGGCCATTCGTCTGAACGGGCGTATTGCCGTTTCTGAACCTGCGAAACAGTTCGCCAACCGGTATTTTCGTGGTGACTACACGGTGATTCCCAACGGAGTGCACTATCCGCAGTTTTCCGAACCTGCACCACGGCCTTCTGTTTACAAAGATGACGCCTTCAACGTCTTCTTTGTCGGGCGGATTGGTGAGAAGCGCAAGGGTCTGAAATACCTGCTGGGTGCTTACTCCATGCTGAAGTGGAGATACCCGAAACTCCGGTTGATAGTTGGCGGAGCAGGTGTCGCTGATCGTGACTCGTATCGCCTGATGGGCGAACGCGGCATCGATGATGTTATTTTTGTTGGCCCGGTTTCCGCTGAAGACTTGCCGGGTTACTACCAGCACGCTGATGTTTTCTGCGCGCCTAACACCGGCAAAGAGAGTTTCGGCATGATCGTCGTTGAGGCGATGGCTGCCGGAACCCCCGTGGTGGCATCAGATATACCGGGCTTCCGGGTGGTTATGCAGCATGAGCGCGAAGGCTTGTTTGTGGAACCAATGAACGAACAGGCTATTGCGGACGCCATAGAGCGGCTGATTCAGAATCCCGGTGAACGGACGCTGATGGGAATCAACGGTGCAGCCACCGCTCGTCAGTACGACTGGGTCAAGGTGGCTGATGGCGTTCTTGAGTATTACGACACGGTGCTGGAGAGTCAGCCTGTTCCCCCATCTCTTTACCGAGGTTAGGGTGAAGGCGGCTTGCTGCGTTGCGTATACTTCGCCGGTTCTTGTCAGCGAATCCCCGGTGTAAGCACCGAGAACTCGCGCATAGTGAACCAATACGACCAAAGTTCCAGGTAAAAGAAAATTGGCAGATCTTCAGACGACTCGTTATGCACTTCGTGGCGCAGTATCGCGTTGGTTTGAAGAGCCTGTTACCCGTTCACTGATACGTGTTGGTATCTCTGCCAACATGGCCACGCTCATAGGCGTTGTACTTGCCGTAGCCGGTGCTGTGGTTGCCGCATATGGTGAATTCTGGATAGCTGGAGTGCTTGTGCTTGTTGGTGCTACTTTCGACATGCTCGACGGTGGCATAGCGCGTCGAACCAACTCCGTTGGTCCACAGGGCGCTCTCATGGATTCCGTACTGGACCGCGTGTCAGAGGTTGCTGTACTGGCAGGCCTTGTTTTCTATTACACGAGCGCAGGGCATGAGAACCAGACTGCCGTAGTTCTCGCAGTCGTGGCCACATCAGGTTCGCTGTTGGTCAGTTATGTAAGGGCACGCGCTGAAGGGCTGGGTTTCAAGGGCACGGAAGGATTTCTCACCCGTCCGGAACGAGTATTGATAATGGTTGTGCTGCTGATAATCGGGCAACCGTTATGGGCGTTGTGGATACTGGGAATTGGGACACCGCTCAGCGCAGCGCACCGGTTCATTGCCGCGTTCCGCGAAGCTGGCAGGCCACCCCGGAGCGCATGAACCCTCAATCCTGCAACGCAGGTTTCTGAAAGTGCACAGTATCGATCCCTGCTTGTCGGAGACCTGTCGTTGCTGGGGGATAGAGTAGGGACATACGGAACCGATGCCGAGAAGGTTAGCGTATCAATGCTCGTATGGTCGTTCGGGTGGATCTGCCGTATGCGTTCCGGGTTGCATGGACCGAAATGGTGCTCTGATTGAAGCAACTACTCCTGCTAATACTCTTTGTTCAGGCTGCACTTGCCATCGTTCTGTTACTGGACGCGCCCGCGTCTGCACAGCAGTCACCGGTGGAATTTGTCGACTTCGGCATGGAGAGCCAGTTTCCTGAAGGTATGCGTTTCTTCGGCACGATCAACTCATCGGTGGAAGTTGAAGATGTACGTGTGACCTATGAGGTCGGAGATCGCCACATCACGCAGTACAACTATCTTGATCTTGTAAGTACACCGGACAACCCGGGCTTCATCACGGGCGACTTGTTTGTAAATACTAATTCGCCTGAGCGTTACGTTCCGCCAGGCTCGGTCATCAAGTATCAGCTTGAAGTGCTGGCTGCTAACGGCGAGTCATATTTATCGGAGCATCGAGAAACCCTGCTGCTTGATGCGCGGTTTGAATGGGACACCGTTACAGATGGTCCGGTGACTGTTTACTATCACGGTCCGGTGCAGTCACGGGCAGAAACGCTTGCCGCGAAGACCAGCGAGGGACTGGGGATGATGGGGCCGGTGACCGGGGCCGAGATTGAGACTCCAATCGCCATCATGCTTTACAACAACAATGCCGAGATGATTAAAGCCGTTGTGCCGCGCTCCGCCACGATTTCGCGTGAACTGATCACTGAGGGTCAGGCGTTCGGCGAGGAGAATACGGTTCTTGTATTGGCCGGTAGATCGGACATCGGTACGGCTACCCATGAGATAACGCATATCCTGGTTGATCGTGCTTCGAACGGAGCGACACTGGTTCCATTCTGGCTCAACGAAGGGCTTGCTGAATTCGGGAACCTTGATAAGACGATTTCTTATACGCGGTACCTGGAATGGGCTGTTGGGACTGGTCGACTGCCAACTCTCAAGTCACTGAACAGGGCACCGGGTGACCCGAACCTGACGCTTGTCGGGTACGGGTCAGGGCGTTCTGCTGTCAACTTCATGGTCACGGAGTTCGGTCCAGAGAAGATGGCATCGCTGCTGGCGGCCCTCGGTTCCGGCATCCCTATACAGGATGCGATTCCCGTTGTGTATGAAATCTCGTTTGAGGAACTGGAGAATCGGTGGCGAACATCGATTGGCGCTGATCTCTACGTCGCACCAACTGTGACACCAACTTCGTCAGCACCGACCGCCACACCGACACCCGGAGCTCTATTGCCCCTGACACTGGACGAAATTGCAGCAGCAGGACAGGCAACTGCTACACCAGCAGTCGAGCCAACAGCCGGTGCTACAGCCGTACTCGCCGATGATGCTACCGCTACACCTGCGTCATCTGGCGGCGGATCGTGCAATGCAGTCGGCAACAACGGCCCTGCGCAGGCCACCCCACTGCTGGGGATATCCGCTCTCTTGATGATTGGCGTATGGCGATTCATGCGCCGTGAAGAGCGCACGAAAATCAGCGACAAATAGTTTTTTCGCTAGCCCTTGCTCACTGGCCGGGCCTTTGCAAGCAATCGCTCCAGTGTTCCGCCAAGTATGGCTTCACGGTCATCTTCTGAAACGAAATCGCAGTATGTCCGGAACGCCTCCAGCGCCTGCTTGTGTGTCATGGCTTTTGTTACCACCGGATAGTCAGAGCCCCACACCATTCTTTCACCGAACGCTTCGTATGCCTCTTCGTATAGCCATCGAACATCGGCATACGGGAAAGCCCAGCTGGATTCTGGCGGGCTGACGTAATGGAATCCCGATAGCTTGAGGTGGATATTTGGAAGTTTGGCAGATGGAAGCACAAGTTCCATCTTGTCTGTTGCGTCATCACCGTAGGCCCGCATACCGGACATGTGGTGACAGAGGATGGTCAGGTCAGGGTAGCGTTCAGCGACTTTGCGGATCATCGGCTGGTGCTGTGGCCCGCAGGCGATGCTTGCGATCAGGCTGAGGTCATTTGCGACCTTGAAGAAAGCGCGCCCTTCTGGGCTATCGAACCATGTAGCGTCGTCATTGGAGGCTATGTAATGGGTGAATCCCTTCATCGGCCAGCGTGAAGCGGCTTGTTCGAGGCGGGTTGCCGCTCCCGGCGTGTGATATGTCTCGGACCAGAAAGAATCCACGTCCGCAAACTGCTCAAGTCGATCCGGATTACGGCGTACGGCGGCTGCTACGTAATCGTTGTTATCCGTATTTCGGTAGATCTGGGCACATACGATAGTCGCTCGGTCTACGCCGTTTGCGTCCATCTGATCGAGAAGCATCTCGACACTGCCGCGTGTTTCGGGATCAGGGACTTCTGGAAGGTAAGGCCAGTAGGCCCAACTGTGGCAGTGTGAGTCAATTATCAATTCATTGCTCCGTCGTGTTGCGAGATGTTTCAGTTTGCAGACATGTGGATGAACGTGTCAGAAGGAGACCGGAGACTTGTAACGACCCCGATACACCGATGAAATATTTACGAAACATGTTCCCCATAGCTTCGTACCCGGCAGTTTATGCCCAGCGGTGGTGATGTTGTGCAGATGTTAAGCCGGGTGAGGTAGGACAGCGAATTGGAGAGAGCATATGGCTGAGGCGAATATTGCGTGGATGCTGGTGGCATCCGCATTGGTGCTTCTGATGACGCCGGGGCTTGCGTTCTTCTACGGCGGCCTGGTCCGTGAGAAGAACGTAATCAGCACCTTGATGTACAGCTTTGTTTCACTGGGTGTTGTGAGCGTTGTCTGGGTGCTGTGGGGTTATTCACTCGCATTCTCAGGCGGCAATGAGTTTATCGGGACGTTTAACGCTCTTGGGCTCAAAGGCATTTCATTTGAGTCTGGACCTGATGGCGCAGTGCCAGAGGCCATGATCGTCATCTTCCAGATGATGTTTGCGATCATAACTCCGGCACTTATCACCGGTGCTTTTGCTGAACGGTTCAAGTTCAGCACGTACCTGGTGTTCCTTGTTGTATGGATCACAATCGTCTACGTGCCAATCGCCCACTGGGTGTGGTACACGGACGGTATGGAAGGCGGAATCAGCGGTTGGATTTATGGTATTGGTGCTGCTGACTTCGCCGGTGGAACCGTCGTTCACATAAACGCCGGTATTGCCGCCATAGTTGCAGCCGCCATGGTGGGGCGAAGGCGCAGTATTGACAAAGGTATTGAGCCGCACAACGTCCCGTTTGTACTGCTTGGAGCCGGTCTCCTGTGGTTCGGCTGGTTCGGCTTCAACGCAGGGTCAGGACTTGCTGCGGACGGGGTTGCCATCAACGCATTCCTCGTGACAAACACTGCAGCGGCAGTAGCTGGTCTTGTGTGGGTGATTGCTGAATACCAACAGGCAGGCAAGATGAGCGGTGTTGGATTCGCAACCGGAGCTGTGGCGGGACTTGTCGCCATCACTCCTGCATCCGGTTCGGTTGGTGTGATGGGATCAATCGGCGTCGGCCTCGGCGCGGGAATTATCACCTACCTTGCAGTCCGGATGCGTCACCTGTTAAAGGTTGACGACGCGCTTGAAGTGTTCGCTGTCCACGGTATGGGTGGTATCTGGGGCGCACTTGCAACTGGTATCTTTGCGGTCGGCGGACTCGGAATGATTGATGGTGAATTCGGGCTGTTCTGGGCCAACCTTCGCGCCACACTTGCCACGATTGCTTACTCAGGCGTGATGACCATAATCATTCTGAAGGCTCTCGACGTGATCCCTGGACTGGGTTTGCGGGCTGTTGAGCGTGAAGAAGACAACGGGCTGGACGTTTCGTTCCACGGTGAGCGCGCATACGTTTCAGACGGTGCTGACTAAGACGCTAAGTTTCGGTTCAAACGCAAACAGGCTGCGGTATCCAGTGGTGCTGGGTACGATCATCCGAGGTTCCCGACATTGCGGGCGCAGCCATTGTTGTTCGGTTGGCAAATTTGTCGGGCCGAAGAAAGCAGGATGATCAGATGATCAAAATTGAAGCGATAGTGCGCCCGGAACGTATCGGCGCAGTTGTTGATGCGATGGATGCGGCGGGGTGTGGCGGGTACAACTACGTGAACGTCACTGGCCGCGGCAAACAGCAGGGCATCGAGGTTTTCACTGGTCGCGGTGCATCGACGACGCGACGTATGGCCCTTCCGAAGGTTCTTATCACCACGGTGATCGAGGATTCAAAGAAGGAAGCAGTGATTGCAGCGATCGTTGCAGCCGCCCGTTCCGGTGACGAGGGCAACATTGGTGATGGCAAGATCTTTGTCTCCCACGTCGCTGAGGTTGTGCGAGTGAGGACGGGTGAACGCGACGGGGATGCCCTGTAAGCGATTCGTAACGTTTTCAGCAAGATGAATAATGGCCCGGCGAGTTCAGATGTGATCAAAAACACCAGGATTCGCCGGGTCTTTTGTTTGTTGAACCCCTGTAATGTTTGTACGGGTCTATTCTGCGCGGTAGAATTCAACTTCGCGGATTCTCTGGAGGGTCGTGGGACGGTAACTTTTGAGTCCGGTTAACGAAGGTGCGTAGCTCAGTTGGTAGAGCACCGGTCTCCAAAACCGGCGGTCGGGGGTTCGAGTCCCTCCGCACCTGCCACCTACGTCGTGCCGAGAACATTCGCGAAGGTGTGATGGCCTGATTTTGAGCCGAGGTGCTGAAATTGGTAGACAGGCAGCGTTGAGGGCGCTGTGTCCTTTAGGGCGTGCGGGTTCGAGTCCCGCCCTCGGCACCAGCAACTGTTTGCTGGGGTTCAAGTTCGAATCAGGTATCTGACCAGATTGCCGGTACATCCCTTTTATCTGGTGCTGCATACCGAATAACGGTGGCGACGTGGCCGAGTGGCTAGGCAGAGGACTGCAAATCCTCGTACGGCGGTTCGAATCCGCCCGTCGCCTCCAAACTGTCCTACTCCTGTGTGACAGTAAGTTGAAGCAGCAGGCTTCCGCTGACCGAATTCCCGGTATCTGCGTAAAGTGCCGTGGTGTAAACGCCGGGCTCCGCAGCCAGTTCTCCCAGGTCGGCCACAATCTGGATGTCGTCACCTGAGATCACCCACGATCTTGCGATGACCACGTTCCCTGGAAGATTGACGTACCGGCTTCCTGATGGCGGGGGTGGTATGACGCGTGCCACCTGTGTCCCACAGTTTTCTGAGAAGCCACCGCCGACGCAGTAAGAAGTGAACTGCTCTATCTCGGTAGCGGTATGAGGCTCTGGGAACGGTTCCCGGAATACATTGACGGTAGGGAACACCCGGAGACCCGGCACGTTGATGTCTGCTCTCAACCGAAGCGTTGTCCCTGTGAGTGACGGAGTTCGAGTCGAAGTGAGATCTCCGCCCTCGAAATGTTGAACAAGTGCAAGGAATTGGTCTGTGTAGGCGATTCCAATGTTCACCTGCCTGTGACCAGGGTTAAGGATGTTGTCCCTGTGTCCCCAGTTTGAACTTGCATCGTCGTAGACCATTGCATTGTGCAGTCGTTTTATGTCATCAACAGGATTAACCTTCTCACAACGGACACTGATGCCTTTACACAGGTCTGCGTACTCTGCGTCGGTGAACCCGGTACGTGCTGCGTTTTCTGAGACATAGCTGTCACCACCGGTTTCGGTGTAGACCATATACGGCTTTCGACCGTCCAGCCACCAGTGACCGAGATAGCGCCCGGAGACCATGTCTTCAGCGTGTTGTTGTGCAGCCGGGTTGTTACCCATCGTCACAGGAGCGAGTCCATGCAACGCCCGGTCCGTGTTGATGTATTCCAGTGCCATCAGTTTCAGATCGCCAATCGTCAGCTGTGACTCGGGAACGACCCGCGTGTTGATATGGACTTCGTTGCTGAACTGTCCCGGACTCTGTGCCGCGATACCCGGCAATGGCACCTCGATCTTTCGCTCCGTGGCAACCGAATATCGAACGAATTCCACGACACGCGGGTACTGGATAACACCAACCAGTGCGAAGAAAGATAGAACCAGTATTCCGGTTCGCCAGGGCATTTGAGTGGCTTTAACCCATCTGTCGTGTTCGAGATTTTACGAGGTCCGAATCGTCAGATATCCGAGCCTTCGCGCCTGTTACACTGTTACATGGGAACAGTGTCGCAGCGTTCGTTTCGCATCCGGGTGAAATGCGGGGTGCGTTGCGGGTGCGATTTTCATGTCGAAAGTGACTCAGATGCTGGTCAGGTGATGAATCGGCGAAGCCTCAAACGCAATGCACACCCTTCTGCTTCAATTCTCCAATTCAATTCAGTGAGAATACGAAGACGCTTACCTGCATTGTTACGGGAACCCACGTAAATGACTCCACCCAATCAACTTGGCAAAGTTCACCTGACTTCGTACCCGACGTACGAAGAACGCGCCGTCGCTCTTGATCGTTGCCCGAATTGTCACAATGAACGTATTGCGAAGACACCCCGCGGTAAGAACGGCCCTGCAATGTTCCACTGCCGACGCTGTGGGTACCTGACCAACATTGACCTGGTGTTCTCTGTGCACCGTCAACTTGGTCACCGAGCGGCCTGATCTCTGATCTACTGCTCGCGTAATCGGCGAGATAAAACAATCTGGTTGGTTGTTGCGCTAAAGGTCGCGTGTATCTCACGGGGCCTTTACGTGTTGTTTAGATGCAGTCTCTGCTACCGGTTACCATCCACTACTTTCGGAGACACGACCGGCGACTACTGCCAGGCGTTTGACCATGTCAGGGTCCCGGTGCTCCGGGGCAGTGGCGATGGCGTGTTCAAGTGCCCTGTGACAGCCTGATGCACAGGGAGAATCCATCTGGCTGATCAGCGGTATCGCTGCGGTCACGAGTGAGCGTGCCTGGCTGGTGTTGGCTCGTAGCACGTCCAGCACAGACGCTGTGGACACTGCTGCATGCTCGTCATGCCAGCAGTCGTAGTCGGTAACCATCGCCACTGTCGAATAGCAAATCTCTGCTTCGCGGGCGAGTTTGGCTTCCGGCATGTTCGTCATGCCAATAAGGTCGGCTCCCCATGAACGGTGCAATTCGGATTCGGCGCGTGAAGAGAACTGTGGTCCTTCCATAACGACGTAGGTTCCACCGCTGACCATGCTCAAGCCTTGAGCATTGCCCGCATCAACGAGCGCGTTCGCTGTGACCCGACAAACTGGATCGGCCATGCTGACATGCGCGACGAACCCTGTCCCGAAGAACGATTTTTGCCTGCTGTATGTGCGGTCAATGTACTGGTCAACAAGTACGAACATGCCCGGCTCAAGGTCTTTCCGCAGCGAGCCGACAGCGCTGAACGAGACGATGCGGTTCACACCAGCGCGCTTCATAGCGTCGATGTTTGCCCGGTAGTTGATCTCGGAGGGTGGAATCCTGTGCCCGCGCCCGTGTCGCGGCAGGAACACCAGTCTTTGGCCATTCATGTCACCGATCAAGAGCTGGTCTGATGGTTTGCCGAAAGCACTTTCTACGGTCACCCACTGGGCGTTTACAAAGCCGGGAAGGTCATATAGCCCGGTTCCACCGATGATGCCTATGGCTGAAGATGAGTTTGCGTTGTCGTTCATGTTCTGATTTCAGGAGATGGTTGCTCGATACTACGCAGAGTTTCACCCTGTGTGCCAGTTATGATTGCAGAAACTCCCCTGCCGGGGTGGCGGAACGGTAGACGCAGCGGGCTTAAACCCCGCGGTCCTTCATCGGACGTGTGGGTTCGAATCCCACCCTCGGTACCATCATTGAAGAGGATTACCCGCGCTGCGGCCAGTTGTCTGACAACCGGTCATAGCGTTCGTACAGTGCCTCTACTGTTTCCTGCGGAATTGGCAGCTTATTTACCAGTTCGACATTCGAAGCGAGATGGTTCGGTCGTTGAGTCCCGACGATTGCCACGTCTACTTCCGGGTGGGCGAACAGGAAGCCCATAGCGGTTGCAATGCGGTCCTCAGGCTCGCCCGGCAACGCCCCTTCCGCCTGCATCAGGCGTCCTCGCCGGAAATACTCCTCGGTGTAGGTCGGGTTGTGCTGGTACGGCTTGGGGTCACCCGGCGCCTTCCACACAGCGTTGCCAATTGGTCGCTTGATGATGATGCCCATGCCTCGACGTTCTGCCTCTGGGAACAGGCGGGTGCGCGCACTCTGGTCGACGAGGTTGAACGAGGTCTGGAGTGTGTCGAATATGCCTGAATTGACCGCCCATTCGGCGTTTTCATTGTCGCCTGAGTAGCCGATGAAGCGGGTCTTGCCAGCCTGTTGCGCTTTCTTCAAAGCGTCAATCACGTCTCCTCGCTCCAGTATCTCTACCGAGCATGAGTGGAGTTGCAGGAGGTCGACGTGATCGGTCTTCATGCGCTTGAGTGACCGGTCGATGCTTTCGGTGATGACCTGTGCCGTCCAGTCCTCTCCGGTGTTACGTGGCAGGAAGTGACCGGCCTTTGTTGCGAGGACAAACTCGTCCCGCCTGTGCGAGACCGCTTTTCCAAGCTGCTCCTCGCTCAGGTCGTAACAGGCAGCGGTGTCCAGGAAATTGATGCCCAGGTCGAGCGCCGAGTTGATGACTTCGCTCGCCTGTGCTTCGTCAGCGGCCGACAGGTTGAACCCGGTCTCAGAAAGGCCGATGCCCAGTCTGCTCACTTCCAGTCCGGTCTTGCCAAGTGCCCTAGTTTCCACGTGTCGGTTATCTCCGTTACTGAAAGCAGAACCACTCTGCGCTTACCGGGTTGGTGTCGTGGATAGTAACCGATGTATGGTCTCCGGCGTCAATCTTCGTCAGGCTGGCAATGCTTTTGGTGAGGTCAACACATCCGTGGATACCTGTACCTCGCGCCGCCACGCAGCTTCGATCACATCTGTCGAAGCGTCATGCGGTACACCGAGGGTTGAGTAGTGGTCGACCACTTCGCCTGATCTATCTTCAATAGTCGTCGCGCGACAACTGGCACGGGAATTATGCTGCGCCTTGCTTCTGAGCACAAATTACCGTACATGCTTCCGGTAGGATTCACCGTACGGCTCACGATTGCAGGAAACGAATATCACCTGAATCAGGCAAATGTGTTCACCTGTAATTGAGACGCACCGTAGAATGGCTCGACACTTAGCGTTCGCCCGTACTAAAGTCAGGTTGAACGGCTGAATCTGACTACCGTCAATCACTCCTCGAACCCAAAAAAAGGATGTCTCCAATGCCCGAGACGACAGGCCCTCTGACGGCTGAACAACTTGCTGCCATCTCAAAATTGGACACCCCGACTATCGCCAACGCGCTCGAGGAACTGAATGTTCGGCCACGTACGGAAGGATTCCTGCGCCCTGAGGTTCGTTGCATTTCACCTGTAGAAGGGACCGTTGTTGGGTATGCGGTGACCGGGCTTATATCCGCACGGCATCGTTCTCCGAAGGCGCTTGGCCGTTCAGACTACTGGGATGCGATAGTTTCCATCCCGGCACCACGCATGGTTGTGCTGCACGATATCGACTACCCGGACTCCATCGGGTCCTACTGGGGTGAAGTGCAGGGCAACACCGCACTAGGCCTCGGCTGCGTAGGTGCGGTGACAGACGGTGGTGTACGTGACCTGAAAGAGGCGGAGGAGATGGGCTTCCCGTTCTGGGCGCGTGAAGTGATGGTTTCGCATGGCTACGTTCACGCACTTGAGTTCAATGTGCCGATTGGCATTGCCGGGGTGCTGGTGCGTCCGGGTGACCTGATAGCGGCGGATATTCATGGCGCTATCGAGATTCCGATCGACGTTGCACCGAAACTTCCCGCTGTGGCAAAGATGCTGGTGGAACGCGAGTCAATTGTCATCAAGGCGGCACAGGCCAGTGACGCATCACCTGCGACTCTCGCAGAAGCATGGGGCAAGGCTTCCAAGATTGGTGCTGAGCAGACTTACTAGATCGTAGCTGCCATTGCGGTGTCTGGTTTTGCATTAAGACCGGCTAGCATCGAACCAGGGCCTGGCTGATGAGCTGGCTCGGTAACTGCTGCTGGGGGTGAAACTTGCCACAACCGGAGATTTACGTGCCACACGGCGCGGTCATTGACGATCGCACCGGATTTGCTGTGCCGAATGGCGTGGAGTACGTCCAGTCATGGCTGGTTGGCTCTGCACCGGAATCCGGCGAGCGTGTCTACAAACACGAATTTCGCCTGCGGTTTCGAGGTGAGTCCGAGATGTTCGGCGTGCTTGCTGAACAGTCGGCATCAGAATCACAGGTTGAAGAACTTGCGGCGTGGGTGAGCGAGCGTACTGCTTTGAAGATTGCCGAACGGCAGGGTTTACGCGGGCAAAGGCTCGTTCCGGAACAGCTTGCGGACAGGCAGAACTGGGATGCGCGCCGCGAACTGGCGGCAATATGGCGTGATTACCGTAGTTGGGCGCACCGAAAGCGTGTTGGCGGAACCGCTCGCATCTATGTGCCTGGTGTTTCTCTCTGATTCCGGGGACTAGTGAACTTCCAGGTTCCAATCAGAAGGACGGACAACGTGTCGCCTTCGGATGTCCTGGAGCCGCTTTCTGCGCTGCGCACTCTGCAATGCGGTAACAGAGCGTTTCAACTCACGGCTGGCCTGCAGTTGTTCTGAGCCAGTCCCGGGCTGTCGCATCGCGATGATGCTCTTCAGATATCGCGTTCTTGCCTGCTCCACGCTCAACACCCGTTCATACAATGGCTTTCCCCCGGTTAATCCAGACTGACTCGGAGCCTGTCATAAGGCTTGAGCTAATTGTCGCCATCTGGCTGGCTGATGTGATGCGGGTCAACACTTCGGCATGTTGCAGACAGGTGCTGGAGTTCCTGCATGTTGTCATCGCGTGCGGCGTATGGCGTAGGCCGACGCATGTAACCGCATTTTGCTTAAGAGGCTCACGCAGTATTTCGTGAAGTGACCGTACGAGGAAGACCAGACACAAGGGTCTCGGCTTGGGAATCGTAAAGCTGCAGAATGACGGACGTGGTGGAAACATGTGGGAGGTAGTGCCGGTGGAAGAACCAGTTACAGTTGCAAATGCAGTCGAACCGGGAGGGGAGACGACCCAGCGGGACATCTGCCTTCTCGGATACGCTGAGGAGACCCGTGACCTGGTCTTTGCATTGCCGGAGACGACCGAAATCTGGGCGATCAACATGGCCCACGTGGTCATTTACGGTCCTGACGGCCCCAAAACGCGTGCACGCGCCAATTACTGGTTTCAGGTTCATCCACGGAACTGGGCTGCGCCAGGTAAAGCTCCTACCGGTTTCTTTGGCCGACCAGAAGAGCACCTGGACTTTCTTGCCCGTTTCGATGGAACAATCTGGAAGCAATCGGTTGATCCCGATGTCCCCAATTCGAAGCGATACCCGCTGGAAGAGATTGCTGCAAAGTCGGGCCGTAGTTACTTCACATCTACCTTCGCCTATCAACTTGGTATGGCTTGGTACGAACATGTGGTGCTCGGCCAGACCATCGAAAAACTTCGAATGTACGGTGTAAACCTGACCAGCATGGACGAATATATCCACCAGAAATCGTGTGTCGAATACTGGCTGGGCAGGTTGGAACAGGCAGGTGTCGAGATCGAAATTCCGGCAGCATCGGCGTTGCTCAAAGGCAAGCTGTACGCCATCGGGAATTCTGACCTGTCAGATCACGCATTTGAACGGCTCCAGTTCTGGAAAGGTAAGTACACCGAGGCGTGGGCGAACATTAATACCGCCCACAGCATGAAGTCAGAGTTGAAGTTCTGGGCATCTCAACTTTCGCAAGTCGCTGAGCAGCATTCAGAGGCGTTCACTGGCGAGGTGAAGGCCATGATCCAGGCTGTTTTCGATCGTCGGTCGGCAAATCTAAACGCGTTACAGGACCGATCAGGTGCAGAACTGAACGGTGCCCTGGGCATGGTCAAGGACAACCAACACTGGTTGGCTCTCACCGGTGGTATCGATCATCGCGCTCCACAGCTACCAGACCTTCGACTGCCAGCGGCTCACCTGAGCAGCGACTGGTCTGTGCCAGAGCCAAAAGTGATCTGAGTCCGTAAGCACCGGGCATACCTGACACGTCGGTGGGAACGCTTTTTCAGTCGATGCTACCTGCGAACCTGCCTCCGGGACAGGACCGCCAGTTCCAGGCGCTATTTTCGCCCACGTTCAACAGCTTTCTCGGCGAGCTAGGTTCACAGATTCGCTCGGGGCAGCAGCCAACCCTGACGTTCAACCAGTACCTGACGGAACAGTTCGATCCGCAACGGGCGCTATTGCAATTACCCGGTCAGCGTAGAGGGGTGGCTGGCACCGGGACATTGTTCAATTTCTAGTTGAGCGAGAGAACACCTCCGGTTTCGGGGTGAACTCCACGTTGTCATCGAGCGGGTACATTGGGCGCGCACAGATCGTGTGGCCTAGCGACTTCAGATTTGCTGATGTAGCACCGGGCGCGTCGACGTTCAGGTTTGCCTCGACCCAGTCATTGAAGAACTGTGGTTCGCAATGGGGCGACTTGACCACCGTAGAGTGGAAATCCTTCGGATTTTGTCCGTTGACCAGGAACAGGGCGCGGTCAACGTGCATCACCGGTTCTGTAGTTACTACAAACGTGATGTTGCCACTGTGGAGGACGGCGGACTTGCCTGGAACCTGCGTGAACACCCACGTTTCAAGGTCGAACGGGGCATCGGAGAGCGAGATGACCTCCAGTTCCATGTCCAGCGGTGTGTACCGCGGATCGAGCGACCCGCCCACTTTGCCGCGGATGCGAGCACCGACACCGGCTTCGTGCGCTTGCGCTGCCAGCGTCGGGTCGGCGATAGGTGCAAGCACCGTGTGTGGGTAATTCTGTCGCAGCATCTCTGCGACGATTGCGTTCGAATTACCGGATGCACCGGAGCTTGTGGCATCGGCAGCATCCGTGAACGCTATCGGGCCTTTCATTGCCGCAGCCTTTTTCACTGCATCGACAAGTGGAATCAACTGTCCCTGCATCTTCGCCCGGTTCGGCCAGAAATCCGTCGTCATTTTGACGGCACCATCGGTCGCCTTTTGCACGTTGCCGTTGGTGTAGACGAAACCTTGTGAGCAAAGTTCAGGAACATCCGTGAACGGGTTGCAGATGAGAAAACCTGCAGACAGAACTTCGGAATCCTGCTGCAGCTCCTGGGCATACCTGATCTGTGCGCCAAACAGGCCGGTTTCTGTGATTAGCTCGTTGCCTCGCACCAGCGCGGGGACTCGTACGCGGACACCAACCGGCTTTATGCCATCGTTGACAATTCGCAGCAGCAACTTCGCAGCGCGTTCACCCGTGTTGGCGAAATCCACATGCGGGTAAGTGTGGTAGGAAACGACGGCATCAGCATGCTGCATCATCCGAGCCGTCAGGACGCCATGAAGGTCCAGTGAAATGACTATTGGAACCTCTTCGCCGAGAATCTTGCGCGCTTCCTGCAGCAGATAGCCTTCCGGGTCCAACTCAGCTGTTGTACCCATCGAGCCGTGAAGCGAGAAATACGCTCCGTCTATTTTTCCTGCGTGAGGTTTCAGCGCATCAAGCAACTCTGTAGCCATGCGCAAGAAGTCGGCATGGTCGAGTGGCCCGGCCGCGTCTCCCTGGGCGTGCCATGTTGGAACAATCTCAACGCCAGCTTGCTCGAAATGCTTCACCGCCCCACCGACGGTGCTGTTTCGGCCACGGTTCAGCTCTACAAGCTCGTCACCGCGCAGGATGTTGAAGAAATCGTAGTGACAGGCGACGGGGTTGAACGTTGAAATTTCCTGTTCGCAGCCGGTGATCAGAATGCGTGGCATGGCAACCTCTGGATATTGCGGATGTATCGACAGCCGAGGATTGTACCGCCAGAACACAGGAAGTCAGGTGATTGGCGGTGTCACAAGGTTTGTTTGTGACAGTTGTGGGTTGAACCAGATGCACATGTAGATGAGCATGGACTGATACAGGCGCAGGAAAGGGATGGCGGTGAGTGGTGTGGCAGGTAATGGTCGGCATCTGACGGTTGAGGCTAACGGCACCGGGAATTCTGGCCTATCGGAGCTCCCCGTAACGCTTAGGCGGCGGGTAAGTGCGGGTGACGCTGTGGCAGAACCGCCGGGCCTGGTCGATCCTCCGGTGGAACCAGATCGTTCATATGTACCCACGGACATCGAGATCAAGGCCGAGTTATGGCGCATTGGAATCGGAGACGGCACCGAATCGTCACGAGTTTCCGCCTTGCGCGCCCTCGCAGACATGCTTGGAATGATGCGGCCGACTGCGCCGGAGATGCCAGAAGGCATGGCGATTCTGCTGGATGCGCTGTCACGTGGCCTTGACCGGGATGCGGAGTAGCCCGGTCGGTTCCACACGCATGCCCGCCGGTTCCGATACCCTGTGCCCCAACAATCACAGGCACTGGCAGGGCATCACACCTATGAAAATCGGAATTACCGGGGCGGAAGGTCGAATTGGGGGATTTCTGCGATCAGGTCTCGACCCAAAGTACAAAATCAAGTCGTTCACGCTGGCTCCGCAGGCGTTTGAATCCACGGTAGCCGATGTTTCCGATGCCAGTTCCATGCCAGGCAAATTCGAAGGCCTCCAGGCAGTGATTCACCTGGCCGGTGACCCCAGCCCGACAGGCAGCTGGGAGAGCATGCTCAGGAATAACATCATCGGGACGTTCAACGTGCTGGAAGAGGCGCGGCGTTCCGGGGTGAAAAAGGTCATTTTCGCCAGCACCAACCACACCCAGCACGGCGAGACCATGACCGATTCCCCGAACGAGCTGGACATGTCGAAGCGGGTGATGCTGCGTCTCGGTGACTACTTCAACCCGAGCTCCATCTACGGTGCCTCGAAGGCGACCGGTGAGATCTACGGCAGGCTGTTTGCCCGCAAGCACGGAGTTCAGTTCGTCGCAATGCGGATCGGTGCGATCGGCAATGATGACACGCCGCTACGGGCTGTCGGCACGCCCGGAGAAAACTACGTCAGGGCGATGTACCTGAGCAGGCGTGACCTCATCACCGCGTTCACGAAAGCACTCGAAATCGACCGTGAATTCACAGTCGCCTATGCGGTCAGCAACAACGGCCGCCGCATATTCGACCTTCGAGAAACAAATGAGGTCCTTGGTTTTTATCCGCAAGATGATGCGGAGACGTTCTTCGCCGGGCAGAAGTAGGGCCGAAGGAACTAGTCTTCGTCCACCGCTGCTCGCGGCTTTGTGATGATCGCCAGCAGGAGTCCCAGCGCAGAGAATCCAGTAACCAGGATGTATGCGGCCTTCCACCCGGCCATGAAAGCGTTCCCGGCTCCAGGTGTGTCACCTATTTCGCTGAGCGGAATATCGAAACCGCGGGACGCCATAACGCCAACGACGATGGCCGCAGCGATGGTCTGCCCAAACACATTTCCGAGGTTGCGCGTGAGGTTCGTAAACGCTCCTACGACGCCAAATTCAGAACGCGGAACGGAACCCATGATCGTGCTGTTGTTCGGCACGTTCCAGAAACCTATGGCAAGTCCGTTCACGATAAGAGCAGTGATGACAATCCAGAACTCGGTGTCAACCGTCGTGAACGAAAATACGACTGCACTGGCAATCAAGATCACGAACCCGAAGATTGTGAACGGTCGTTCAGAGAAGCGGTCTGCCAGCCGACCGGATGCCTGCGCTCCGGTCGCCATACCGAGCGACGCCATGAACAGCATCAACCCTGCAAGCCCCTCAGACTCGCCACGAAGGCTGATGAGATAGATCGGCATCAGGATGCGCACGGCGGTCGTTCCGAGGAATCCGACAAACCGCGTCGTGATTCCCATGCTGAATACCATGTTTCGGAACATGCGCAGCTGCAGCATTGGGGATTCAATACGCAGCTCCCATGTGATGAAGCTGGCAACCAGTGCTGTCACTACCGCTCCGCCGCCAAGCATCGCAGGTGAGGTCCAACTGATGGCCAGCGGGTTGCTGATCAGCAGGATCACGCCAATGATCGAAGCCGCGGAAAGGATGGAACCAAGCCAGTCGAATTTTGCGCCGCCACCCCGCCGATTCTGGCTGACGAGTTTTTCATCGAGAATGAAATAACCGGCGACAAAAGCGATGGCTATCGGCGGGACGAGTATCCAGAACAGCCATTCCCAGCCGAGCCACTGGATGATTGGGCCTGCAAGTGCCGGCCCGACGGCTCCTCCAACCGCAACCGCGGTGGTCTGGCTGCCGATTGCCTTGCCGCGCTCCGCCGGTGGAAACACGGAGATGACCATTGCCGTGCCGACCGACTGGCCCATTGAGTTGCCGATTGCCATGATGACTCGGGAGAGGATGAGGATTCCGAAACTGCCGAACATCGGGGAGAGGGCGGTGAAGATCGCTCCACCCATGAACAGCGTCAGGCCAATCAGGTGGACGCGCTTGCGGCCTATGATGTCGGCCATCCTGCCCATCGGCAGCATGAGAGCGCTGATAGTCAGTGCCTGTGCGATCACCACCCACTGGGCGGCACGAAGCGTCACGCCGAAGTCATCCGCGATTGCCGATAGCCCGAGGAAGACCATCGACATGCTCATCACCATAGTGAAGAACGAGATGCTTATGGCGCCGAACGCCTTCCACTTCGCTGCGTAGGCGCGCTCGAGGTCTTCCTGTGACGGGCCTGATGTATCGGAGTGAGCGTTTTCAGCGCTCAAGAGGTGGTTGTCCGGTGGTTTTGGCTGGGCACGTTTGGCATTGGCGGAATGTTACTCCCGCCAAGGCACAGTGGGATGGCCAGTTTTCGAGTGAGCGCGTCGCTAATGCGCTCCGTACAGTGACTTGTTCGTGACTGCCTCGATCAGCGACTGGATGTATCCGGTTGAGAATGCCCGCGCACGGTGGCCGTATTCCGTGTCGCCAACAACGACCGGCGCGTGATCATCCATGAAGAAGCCGTCAAAACCGTTCTCTGCGTAGATGCGCATTGCCCGATACATGTCCACGTAACCGGTGTTGATGAACTCCTCGTGGAATTTAGGAACCGTGCCAGACACGTTACGGAAATGGACGTAGACCACGCGCTTTCGCTTCACGAGGTATTCGATCATGTTGTAGATCGAGTTCTCGCCATCACCGTCCGCGCCTGCCATCTGGGAGAACGATCCCTGGCAGAGAAGCACCGAGTTTGCCGGAGAGTCAACAATGTCGATAAGCCGCTTGTATCCCTCGAAGTTGTGGACGAGTTGCGGCACTCCGGCGATGGTCGGCATAGGCGGGTCGACCGGGTGGATGCCGATGCGTACGCCGTTCTCTTCGGCTACGGGCGTGATGGTCTTGACCCATGTTTCGAGACATTCCCATGCGCGTTCCTGCGTCAACTCCCAGTCCAGCACGTTGGGCCAGTTCTCTTTGGAAGCGTCGTAGGCGGTTCCCATTGCACCTGCACGAATTTCCTCGAACCCGGTGCGGTAGAAGCGCGGGTAGCGCCAGCTCATGGTGTATATCGGGATGCCAGCCCGGCCGATGTTGCGAATGGTGTGAACCATGTTCTCAAGCTGCTCATCGAACCGGGGGCCACCGGCGATGATGTGGTGGCGCATGTCGATGGGCGTGTTTTCGATGGCGGAAAGTTTCAGCCCGTACTCTTCAACGCCGTTCTTGAGGGCAACGAGGTCGACCAGTTCCCATCGGCCATTTTTTACGGGAACCGGAGGCGTGTTTATCACCACGTCCTGGATGCCAAGCTGCGCCGCAAATCGCAGGAACTGCCGGTCTGCGGCTCCACCCTTGCCAAGTCCAATTCTCATTTCTTCTTATCGCCTTTCCGTCATGCGTATCGTGTTGCTTTTCAAATTGTGATGAATAGGATGCTGAGGGCTACCCTGAACCAACCGGCCCGCCGTAGGCCTGTTCTTTCTCGACGCTCTCAAGTAGACCCTGTATGTAGCCCTGTGCGAACAGCCTTGCCCGGTAGCCGCCCACGTTGCCGGGGAACTCCGTGTCATCCGTCATGACAGGGCAGTGGTCATCCATGAACGTCCCCTTGTAGCCTGCATCCCGGTAGATGCGCATGATCTTCTTCATGTCCACGTAGCCGGTATTGATGTATTCCTCGTTGAACTTAGGCACTTTTGCATTCACGTTCCGGAAGTGGACATAGAGAATCTTGTTGCGACGGGCGAAGTAGTCGACCATCTCGTAGATATCGTCTTTCATCTCCGAGAAAGTCCCCTGGCAGAACTCGATGGCGTTGTAGTCGGAAGGGTAGATATCCATCAACCGCTTGTAGGCGGCGAAGCTGCGCAGTAGTCCCGGCACACCTCCACGACGCTCGACCGGCGGGTCGTCCGGGTGGATGCCACAGCGAATACCTTCCTCTTCGGCGACTGGCGTGATCGCCTTGATCCAGTATTCGAGGTTCTTCCACATCTCCTCTTCGTCTTTTTCCTCGCCGTAGAAGGGTGGCTCGTCCTTCGCGAGTTCATGGTCGTAGGCTGTGCCGTATGCGCCGCCGCGTACCCGCACCGGGTCCGTGCGCCACACTGAAACCGGCATCCACTGGTAACCCCAGATGCGGATGCCTGCCCGAGCCATCGCCCGGATTTCTTCGATTGCGGATTCGATCAGTTCATCTCTGCGTGGTCCACCGAAGATGATGTCCGAGTATTCCGGCCGGAGAGAAAAACCGCCCTCGATGCCTTCGATGTTCAAGCCGAAATATTTCGCTCGTCGAACGAGCTGGCGGTAGTCCCAGAAACCGGGCCGCTTGCCTTCATGGAGTGGCGTGTTGGTCCCGGGAATGACATTCGAGCCGGGGCCTGAATAGACGATGATGTCCTTGACACCGAACTGAGCAGACGTCCTGAGGACTTCGTCTGTGCAGTTGTTGATCGCCCATGCCTGTCGCATCTGTTTTGCTCCAACTTCTCAATTCGAACGTTAAGACGCTAGTGGGTTTCCACTGGCCCGCCGTAGGCCTCTTCCTTTTCGACCGCTTCGATCAACCCCTGTATGTAGCCCTGTGCGAACAGTCGAGAGCGATACCCGCCGAGGTTGCCGGGGAACGGTGTGTCATCCAGCATGATGGGGCAGTGGTCGTCGATGAACGTGCCTTTGTATCCAGCGTCGCGGTAGGTACGCATCGCACGTTTCATGTCAACGTAGCCGGTGTTGATGTACTCCTCGTTGAATTTTGGAGCCTTGCCTGACACGTTGCGGAAGTGGACGTACAGGACCTTGTTGCGAGACGCGAAGTACTCGATCATCTCGTAGATGTCCTCGCCGGGCATTTCGGAGAACGTGCCCTGGCAGAACTCGATGGCATTGTAGTCGGACGGGACGATCTCGATCAGCCGCTTGAAAGCGGCGAAATTTCGGAAGAGACCGGGAACACCGGCACGCTGTGGCACTGGTGGGTCTTCCGGGTGAATCCCGCAGCGAATTCCGACCTCCTCGGCCACCGGTGTCAACGCCTTGATCCAGTATTCGAGCGCATCCCACATGGAGCCTTCGTCTATCTCACGCCCGAATGTCAGAGGTCGGCGAGACTGCTCCCAATCCCAGTCATAACCGGTTCCCATCGCACCCCCGCGGACGGTTGATGGATAGGCTCGCCCCCACGAGTTGGGCATCCAGTTGTAGCCCCAGATGGGGATACCGGCGTTGCCCATGTCCCTGACTTCGGCTAGCAGATCCTCGATCAGTTCATCCTGCTTTGGACCGCCAAAAATCACGTCGTCATATTTTCGGGATGGCGAAAAGCCACCCTCGATAGCAACGAGGTTCAGCCCGAATGTCTCGATCTTCATTCGCAGGGCAACATAGTCGGAAAAATCCTGCCTGGGCTTGTTGCGACCGGGTGTGCCGGGGCCGGAGTAGACCACGATGTTCTTGATGCCAAACTGGGCTGCAGTCTGGAGCACTTCGTCAGTGGGCGTTGATATGGCGACAGCTGGTTCCATGAGGACTCCATGTATTGAAGCGGTGTTGGCAGGATGCGAATGATGCAAGCCAATAGCTGGAATCAGGCATCCGGGAACGCCGGGAGTATAGCCGAATGCCAGGGCTACTCCTGGAACTTTTCGGGGGTCAGCATCTCCAGGAATTCGATCCTCTGGCTCTCGATCAGTTTCCGCACCTCTGCACCCAGCTCCAGCGCCGCCTGTGGAAGAGTGTGGCCGGCTCTTGTTGGAGTTTGCAGTGTTTCATCTGTCCACTCAAGGCAAACCACATCCTGCTCACCGGGCAACGTGTATCCGTTGTAGGAAACCCGGAATTCGCTACGCTGTCCTGCATCCCGATACGCCGCTGCCTGCTTGTGAACCAGTGTGGCTACTCGACGTGCCTCTCCGGGCTTAGTCTTGTACCACCGCCTGATTATGTACACGTCGAACCTCCAAAATTACCGGATGATTAAGGTGCTCGCATCGTACCAGCAGTTGATGGGCAAACACGACTCCAGGTAAACGCGTTTGACATCCCAACCCAACCAACACCAGTTACTACCCGGCTCTCAGCGCCGTGTTGCCGCGGGGCCGTTAACCTAGATAGACCAGCACGGCCTTTCTAAAAAGACCGCCAGCAGTCCCATCGGCAAGTCAACTGGCCGTGCTGGTATTTCAATACACGGTTGGCGGAACATACTCCGTCACACGCGGATCCAAGGCCATCTCCTGTGGCCGGATACCGCACCGGGCTAGTTACCATTCAGCCATGCGTATACCGGTATCGCTGGCCGTTTCCCGGCATTCCCTCTGTGCATATGTGAGCCTCGTGCTCCGTACCCAACGAACCAATCGCCTATCTGGAATCTAGATGCCGGCAACGGCCTACTGACACGTCGCGTGAATAGCGAACCCGCATGGGATACCGTGACGGGAGACCTGTAATTCGTCGCAGTGATAGCCGATTGACCATGCAAACATGTCATATTGGTTGGTTCGGAAGAAACTTTGTGAGCCTAGGTTATTACTCGCAGCTTCCCGCTTCCAATAACGGCATACAGGTTGCTGAAACAACGTTGAGTGTTTCTGCGGTGCGAGGTCGGCAACTCCGGGGCCATACCTTGACGATAGGTGTGGCGTTGTGTGGTGATGGAAGTGGTTAGGCCCGGAGTTGCCGGCTCGGGTAGGTCTTGTGTGTGTGGAGGTTGTGGTGGTTATTTTCCTGAAGCCTGTTGTTGACTCTGAATGCTCCGAGGAACGAGAAACTCCGGAGGCAAATGCTGCTCCTGGTAAGTCGGACATTGCTCCGGGACTACCGGTTACTGGTTCCGGTGCTCCGCAGATTGTGTATCAATCTCACTCCGAACTTTGTCCTCTGGGGCAGGGCGGGACTCGCTGGTACTCCTGCCGACATCACAGCAGAAACCTCATTTTTCCAGCCAGTCTTGGCAAACTGGACTCGATAGCGAACTCATGCCCGCTTTGCGGCTCGCTAGGTGGTCCGTACCTGGGCTGTGCCTGCCCGCATTCCGCAGCAATCCTTGACCGGTCATCCCGGCCCGGTCGTCCCGTAAGAATTCGCAGTGCTACCTCCTTCAATCCAGGACAGACCATGGTCTGACTGCGGTGCTGTTTGCATTCATGCATTTCAACGTTCGGTTTAGTTACCGGTGCTGAATCGCGTGTTTGCCTGTCTTAAAGGTGGCCGGGAGTGCTGTGCGGGTGAGGTGTGGAGATGCCGGCAGGTGAAGTGTTTGTTGATATTTATGCGGATCATGGATGTAGCTATGCGCCATCGTGTCTGAATTGCCCTTTCGAGGTGTGTCGGTATGACAGGGGCTTTGCCGGTAATCGTGTCTCAAAGGCCGCTGAACGCGTGCGTCGAGACGAAGAGATAACGGCGATGCGCGCCAGCGGTATGCAAGTTGAACAGATAGCGCAGGCCCGTGGAATTTCCGGCAGAACAGAGGCGCGAATCTTGAGTCGTAGCGGTCCGAGTCGCTCCGACGTTCACATAGTGGATGAACATGATTCCGATGCCCGCGCTGCCGCAGAGTCTCAGCAGAATGGGCACCGTGACACCCTGGATCACATGGGGGTGAAACTCAGGGAACCATTGCCAGGTCTGCTTGGTGGGCGTGATGTCCAGGCTGTTCGGGTTGAATACTGGAACAGCCTGTGAGCGTGGTCGCGCTTCAGTTATCAGAACAGTTGAATCCCTGGTCCAGCGTTATGTACCCGAGCCGGATTGATTCGGTAACTGCCCTTGTGCGATTCGCCACGTCCAGTTTCGTCAGGACACCACCCAGCCTGCTCCTGACCGTGCTGTCAGAAATATTTAGCTTCACGGCTATTTCGTGGTTGGATAGGCCAATGGATACCAGCTCCATCAACTTGACCTCTGCTGAAGTCAGACCAGCGGTATCCGCGCTCTTTGGTGCCAGTGCAGCGCGAGCAGTTTCCGGTGCTGCGACAAACGAGCCGCGATGCACTGCGATCAGGGACCGTACAAGCGTTTGCCAG
This sequence comes from Chloroflexota bacterium, assembly GCA_030831265.1. GTDB lineage: Bacteria > Chloroflexota > Dehalococcoidia > Lucifugimonadales > Lucifugimonadaceae > JAJCYX01. The sequence goes on along the minus strand of JAURLM010000231.1, from coordinate 3,245 downwards.
TCTGTGGATTCAAGCAGAAAGCCGTTGACCCCATCACGGCTGAGTGCAGAAACCTGCCCCGGCAAGAATGCAGGAGCCATGATTGCAACCTTGCCTGTTTGTGCAGCGCTAAGAGCTCTGCGTACAAAGGTTATTTCGTGATTGCTGGATATTCCCAGCTTTAGTGTCAGGAGCGTGACATCTGGCCGTAAACGGGCGATGAGCGACGGTGTCGAGCCATTCAACTGTGTTGATGCAACGAGTTTGATGCCGCCGGTATGCGCAAATCGGTCAGAGAGCAACTCACTCAATAGCGCATTGTTCCCGGCATGTATGAGTCTCATCCGGTGAGTTACTCGATTATTCACCCGCTCTTCGTCTGCCAAATCAACAAGTTGTTCGATCACGCCGCAGTCTCCTTTTTGTCCCTCAGACGCAGCTTTTTATATTCGCGATGGTGTGCAGAACGGTTGTGAACCGTTGGCAAATGGTGTGCTGAATGTTCTTCTGTACAGACTGTTACAGGGCACATTCAACGTTCGAGTGAGGTACCCTGCGCCTGTGCGAGCCGAACCGTTGTCCCAGGAACATTTGGCGAGGTTGAAATGACTAACAGTCTCCGAATTGGCGAATACGTAATTGACCTTGTGGATGATCACCCCGGAACACCGCGTGATGCGTCTGTCGTTTATCCGGACGTGCCGAGTTCTGCATGGGAGCCATACAAAGACATCGCGTTCAACGAGAAGGGTCAATTCCAGGCGCAGTGGCGTGGTCACCTGGTTCGCCGCATTGACGGAACCGGGCCTGTGATCCTTGTTGATACTGGTATGGGACCGGGGCCACATGAGCACACTGGTAAGAACGGTCTGCTACTCGACAGCCTCTCGAAACTTGGCGTCGCTCCTTCAGACATCACTGCTGTAGTCACGACTCATTGTCACGGGGATCACGTTGGCTGGAATGTCACATGGGAGGATGGGAAGCCGAGGGCGACGTTCCCATTTGCGAAGTATCACCCGGCATTGAACGACTGGAACTACTATTCGCAACCGGGAGTTTCGAACCCGGCGTTCCAGAAGAGCGTGATGCCGCTAGAGGACATGGGCGTGTTGCATCCTGTTTCGGGCGAATTTGAATTGGCTCCGGGTGTCACGACGCTGCCGACCAACGGTCACACGCCCGGCCACCAATGCGTCAGGGTTGAATCCGGTGGACAGGTGGCCGTCATTACCGGAGACCTGTTTCACAACGTTGCACAGGTGAGTGAGCAAGACTGGTGCCCGACTTTTGACTGGCGAACCGATCTTTCGACCGCGTCACGTCGTTGGCTCATGTGGCGAGCACAGATGGAGAACTGGATCGTCGTCAGCGGACACTTGCCGACAGGTCGCAGCATGGGGCGAATCGTCGATCGTGACGGAAAACCCGCCTGGGAGCCAGTTTAACCAGCGATCCCAAGTACCTTTTGCAGGTCTTTTAGGATTGCGTCCCGTTCCGAATCGCTGTGTGCCTCGGCGTATATCCGGGCAAGCGGTTCTGTGCCAGACAGCCGGGCAACAGCCCATGATCCCCCGGCTAGCTCAAACCGAACGCCATCCCTGCGATCGGCTGATTCGACGGCGAGGCCACCAAGCGATGCCGGTTCGGCAACCTTTATAGCGCTTGCGATGGCGGCGCGTTTTTCGGCGTCGAAATGTGCGTCGATGCGTCGGAACGTGTGCGGCCCGGTCAGCTTGTGCAACTCTGCAAGCAGCCCGGACGGTGTCTTGCCGCTCATAACCATGGCCTCAAGGTAAAGCAACCCGCTCAGCGCACCATCGCGCTCCGGGATGTGGCCGCGGAAAGCGTATCCGCCACTTTCCTCACCACCCATCACGCAATTTTGTTCGATCATCGCCGGGCCGACGTACTTGAACCCGACAGATGTCCGGTAGACGTTCTGTCCAAACTTCTTGCAGATAGCATCAACCATGTTGCTCATGGTGATGGTGCAGGCGATGCCGCCCTTCTCGCCGCGCCTGCCAAGTAGGTGGTGGCCGAGAAGTGAGAACACCTCAAGCGTGGACTGGTAACGACCCGTCTCGTCCACGATTCCAACGCGGTCAGCATCACCGTCTGTTGCAATTCCAACGTCGGCTTTGTGAGCGCGAACAGCATCCATAAGCGGTTGCAGGTTGTGCTCGACAGGTTCCGGTTGCGCCATGCCGGGGAACGCCGGGTTAGATTCGCCACGGATCTCAACAACCTCGATGTTGCCGCCTTCGAGCACCTTCTTGATGATTCCCGAACCTGAGCCGTGCATCGAGTCGACAACAACCTTCAGGCGGGAATTCTTGATTGGGTTGATGTCCAGTACGCGTTTTAGCTGCTCGACAAACACCGGGATGATGTCAATTCGAGGAATATCGGCGTTTCCGATCCTGACTTGCTCTTTGCCCGCGAGCACATCCGCCACTTTTGCTTCGATCTTCTCGACCATCTCAGGCGGTGCACTTCCACCGGCATCTGACTTCACCTTGAAGCCGTTCCATTCGCCGGGATTGTGGCTGGCGGTAATCATTACACCGGCCGCTGCGTCTTCTTTCACGACACCGTAGCTACAAGCCGGAGTTGGAGCTGGTGCAGAGAACAACTTGACCGGGATGCCGTTGGCTGCGATTACCTGTGCAACTGCATCGCCGAACCTGTCTGACGAAAACCGGGTGTCATAGCCGACCACTACGCCGCGATCGGCTTCGCCAACGCTTTTCAGATACGAGGCGACACCCTGAGCACAGGCACGGACATTCTCGTAGGTGTATTCATCGGCGATAATCGCTCGCCAGCCGTCAGTACCGAACCGTATGGAGACAGGTTTGTTATTGGTCATGGCTACTCTCGAAGACGTTGCTCGTTATATCTGACCATTGTTGCCAGAAACAGCTGGTACTTTCACGAACGATTGGTTGCATAAAATGGCCGTCCGGCTCATAAGATTCATCTATTGCAGCGTTCCCATCTACAGCGTACTCTCCCACTCATCTCAGGATTGAGTTTCACACAGGCGCAGTATGACGACACAAGGTTCAACACCCGTTTATTCAGTTGTGGTTGAGCGTGATGTTCCCGTACGTATGCAAGACGGGACTGTGCTGATGGCTGATGTCCATCGCCCGGACAGCGCAGGTGAATTCCCCGTCTTGATCGAACGGACGCCGTACAACAAGGCGGAATCGTCCGAAACCAAGTTTGGCGCAGGTGAGTTCTACGCTTCACGCGGCTAT
>JAURLM010000230.1 GCA_030831265.1 Chloroflexota bacterium | reverse complement strand
TTGAACGGAGGACTGCTGTCGGGACTTTCCAGCACAGTGCGACTTGCCCGGAACTGCAACTCATACTTGCGCCAGCGGTCCCAGAGATCTTCCTGTGTGTACGGCAGCCCCTGCTCTTTGATGATGCGCCCGAACATCACCCGCCAGTCTGCATGGTCATTGCCGACAAGCGTTCGGTAGCAGTCAAAGGCCACTGCCTTCGGAACAGATTTCAGTTCTACGTTGATCGTCGCCAATTACCTATGCACCTCGCACTGGCAGTCCGCGCTCTGCCAGGTATGACTTAACTTCGCTCACGCGCAATTCTCCGAAATGAAACAGGCTCGCTACAAGCACAGCGTCAGCCTCTCCAACACCTAGCGCGTCGTAAAAATGTTCCAGTTCACCTGCGCCACCGCTGGCGATAACCGGTATGCCGACGTTCTCGGATACCGCCGCCGTGAGTTGCAGATCGTAGCCAGTCTTCTGGCCATCGGCATCCATGCTTGTGAGCAGAATCTCGCCAGCTCCCAAGTTTTCCGCCAGTTTTGCCCACTTAACCGGGTCGACCGCCGTTGGTCTGCGCCCACCGTGAGTGAACACCTGCCACGGAGCCTCTGCGAGTTGCGGCTCTTCGCCCTGAAGCCTGAGATAAGCGGGATTTGCGACCCGCTTTGCGTCAATTGCGAGAACGACGCACTGTGCGCCAAACTCCTTCGAGCACCTGTTGATGAGTTCCGGGTCACGTATGGCCGCTGAGTTGACTCCGACCTTGTCTGCGCCTGCTTCGAGCATCTTGCGCATGTCGTCCACCGTGCGGATGCCGCCGCCGACCGTGAGGGGTATGAATACCTGTGATGACACCCGGCGTACCACGTCTACCATCGTCTCGCGGTCGTCGGAACTGGCTGTGATATCGAGAAATACCAGTTCGTCCGCGCCTTCGGAATCGTAAAATGCTGCCATCTCCGCGGGATCGCCTGCATCACGAAGATCAACGAAGCTGACGCCTTTAACAACGCGTCCAGCATCGACGTCGAGGCACGGTATGACCCGGCGTGTAAGCATTGGCGCTTCCTGCTACTTCTTGAAGACCACTACGTAGTGGGATGCGCCGATCTGCCTGCTGCGAATTTTGGAAAGCCCAAGCTCCGCACCCATTGCAAGTACGTCTTCCACGCCAATGCGCTGTTTCGCAGGGGGGCCGAACCCCGGTTCGTCTCCTGATACCGGTAGCCATTCGATGACAGCCAGCCAGCCGGATTTCCTCAGAAGGCGAGCGCATTCCTTGAGTAGAGACTTGGCGCGAGTAGCTTCGTTTAGCGTGTCAGACAGTACCAGGCCGTCGACGATGGCGTCTTCCAGTGGGATGGCGCTCTCTTTTGATGGGACAATCTCGACGTTCTTCAGTTTGTAGGTCGCGGCTCGTTGGGCAACTTTCTCAAGCATGCCTTCCTGTATGTCTACTGCGTAGAGCTTGCCGCCATACAGGTATTTCGCCAGCGGAATGGAGAGCCAGCCCGGGCCTGAGCCGACGTCTGCGACGTCCTGGTCCGTGTGAATTGGTACTAGCGCAATAAGAGATTGCGGGTCGTAAGCCTCATCTAGTTTCGGCTTCAGCATCTGCTCAGCATTTTCAACCGGGGTCTTTGTTGGCATTTGAAACTTTTCGTCCTGTGTTCACCGATCGTTTTTCGGCCTGGCCTCTGGTCAATCTGCGTTTGCAGCGAGTGAGGCGACTTCTCGGATAGCACGCTCAAGGTCTAGCGCGCCGGAATAGATAGCCAGCCCTGTTACGGCACCTTCAGCGCCTATTCGGGCAAGTTCCAACAGATCATCAATGGATGCAATTCCACCTGCTGCAACTATAGGGTAACCCACACTTGCAATGAGGCTGGTGATTGATTGGAAGTTGGGGTGCGAAAGCGTGCCATCACGGGATGTGTCAGTACACATGAACCGCCTGACTCCGAGATCAACCATGCGCAGCATGAGGTCTTCGGCAGTGAGTTCAGATGTTTCTGTCCAGCCGCGCGTCTGTACTTTCCCGTCGCGGGCGTCCACTCCGACGATTACGTGTTGTGCCCCCAACAGCTTCACAGCAGCCTCGACTTCACCCGGCGCACTGACTGCTGCCGTGCCGAAAATTACGCGGTCTACGCCGAGTTCGTGTAGCTGTTCGGCGTCTTTTGCCGTTCGGATTCCGCCGCCCAGTTGCACCGGGATGCCTGTCGATTCGACGACCGCCTTCACGGCGTCAGCGTTGGCGCGGACTCCGTCACGCGCACCATCAAGGTCAACCACGTGCAGTCGTGTTGCACCTGCCTTCGTCCAGCGAGATGCGACGGCGACGGGATCATCGTCGAATACGCGTTGCTGATCGTAGTCACCCTGGACCAGTCGCACGCACTTGCCGCCGAGCAGGTCTATTGCGGGAATCACTTCCATGTTTGCTGCCTACCCAACCCTGCGAGTGAAGTTCTTGTAGATCTCAAGCCCAATGTCTCCGCTCTTTTCCGGGTGGAACTGCGTGGCCGCCAGTTCTCCCTGCATCACGGCAGCGCACACTTCTCCTCCGTACTGCGTCGTCCCGGCGACCACAGACGGGTCATCCGGCAGGCAGCGGTACGAGTGGACGAAGTAGAAGTAGGAGTCCTGCGGGATGTCCGCAAACACCGAGTCGGTATATGCCTGTTCGGTGAAGTTGACGGAGTTCCAGCCCATGTGCGGAATCTTGAGTCGTTTGCCGTTTTCCGACAGATCGCTCGGGAAGCGTTTTACGCGGCCTTTCATGATGCCAAGGCCCGGCACTTCACCTTCATCCGAGCCTTCAAATAGCACTTGCATGCCCACGCAGATGCACAGGAGAGGTCGACCGGATTTTGCATATTGCTTGATTGGCTCTGCAAAACCCTGCGTGTTGATGGCGCGCATGACGGCATCACTGGCACCTACTCCCGGCAGTACGACTCCAGCGGCATTGGAGATGACGGCGGGATCTGAAGTGATTTCGGCCGATGCACCGACTTTCTCCAGCGCCTTCTGGACGCTGTGCAGGTTTGCGGCCCGCGTATTGATGATCGCAATTCGGGCGGCCATCTACTTCTTACTCCCTTTCGTCTCCCGGCTGCTGTAAGGCTCCGCTGGCAGATCGCGGTCTTCGTATCGAGCCAGCATGAAGAGCACGTCCGAAAGCCTGTTGAGATAGCGTGGCACTTCCGGGTTTGCCAGTTCACCAGTATCGAGCAATGCGATGGCCGAGCGCTCTGCGCGGCGTGTCACGGTTCTGGCGACATCTATGGCAGCGGAGCCTGCTGAGCCGCCGGGAATGATGAACGACTGGGGCAGGGTAACTGCGGTTTCGAGTTCTGCCAGCACAGCATCTAGCTGTTCGGTCATTTCTACCGTCACGGTTGGGAAATGTTTCTGCAACAGGTGTCGGGATTCGGTGGCTGTCGCCAGTTCGGCGTTGACTATGAACATGTTGCGCTGGATTTCCAGGAGCCGTGACTGCACAGAGTCATCCTTGCATAGTGCGCGTGCGAGTCCAAGTGCAGAAACCGCTTCGTCGCCCGCTCCGTACGCTTCGACCCGAGCATCTGTTTTTCGAACGCGGCCGCCGTACAGGAGTCCAGTGTCTCCCGAGTCGCCTGTGCGTGTTGCGATTGAAACTGGCACGTTTATGTTCTCCGGCAGGTTTGCGGACCGTGTATCGGAAAGATGGGCAAAACTTAATTGTAGTTGCGATCTGGCTCCTGTCAGGTGCAGATTTGCCGTAATCCCACAATATGTGGGCAACCTGCATTAGAATTCCTGACCTCGCGAGGTATCATTAGGGACAGTTGAAGCTGACACCAGGGTGAAATGTAAGGTCCAGCGATGACAACAGCACACCAGAAGCCCGCAGTTCCGATAAATACGATTCACGTAACGCCTAAGGCGGCCTCGAAGGTTCGCGAGTTTGCTACGCGTGATGGGAAAAAGGCGTTTGGCCTGAAGGTGGCGGTGAAGGGCGGAGGATGTTCGGGGCTCACCTATGTGCTCGACATCGTCGACGGTCCCGCCGATGATGACAAGATCATCGAACAGAGCGGCATCGAGGTTTACGTTCCGAAGAAGGCGTTTGTGTACCTCGCTGGAACCGTTCTTGATTTCTCGGATGGCCTGAACGGCAAGGGTTTCGAGTTTTCCAACCCGAACGCCAAGACCAGCTGCGGATGCGGAACTTCGTTCTCCGTCTAGTACACAGCCGGTTGGATTTTTCACATGGACAGTCACGCTACAGCAGGCAGTAAGGCTGTTTCCTTTGTCCCGGACGGTGGCGTGCAGGGTGCAGACGGCGCAACCGTATTGCACTTTGGTGATGTGGCTGGCGAACTTGCTGCGTTTGAGGCTGTCTGCGTACTGGTTAGTCGGGTGCCCGCAAGTCGAATATCCCATACCGGCGCTGATGCGCTTGAACTCTTGCATCGACTTTCCACAAACGACCTGATTTCCCTTTCAACGGGTCAATCTGCCATGACTGTTCTCACCTCCGAGCGTGGACGGGTTATCGACGTGCTGAACGTGGCGGTGGTTGCTGATGGCAGGTTGTTGCTGCTGTCCGAATCTGCTGATCCGAATCCCGCGATTGAGTGGATAGAAAAGTTCACGATTCTTGAGGATGCCGAACTCAGCGATGTTTCACAGGAACTAGTGCAGTTCTCACTTATAGGCCCGGCTGCGGGGGGCGTAACTGCGAAGGTGTTTGGGTATTCAACTAATCCCGGCGAGGTTATGTCGGTAGATTCACCCGTTGCTGGTGCGGTGCTTGTTGGGTCAGAGTGGGACAATCTGCCGAGAGTGGATGTGGTCGTGCCGGGTGCTGCTGCCGGGACGATGTGGAATTTGCTTATGGCAGCGGGCGCACGACCAGCAGGCGAGATTGCGTTTACTGCGGCTCGCGTTGCGCACGGCCTGCCGGTTGCCGGTGCCGAGTTGACCGAGGATGCCAACCCTCTGGAAGCAGGCCTGAAGCGTCTCATCAGTTTTACGAAAGGCTGCTACATCGGCCAGGAAGTGGTGGCGCGGCTGGACACCTACGACAAATTGCAGCGAAGGCTGGTTGCGTTGGAGTCGGACGGAGAACTGGTCACGGGCGCAGAGTTGACCGCAGCCGGTAAGCGGGCGGGAGTTGTCACGTCTGTTTCGGCGATTCCCGTTGCCAGTGCCAGTGCCAGTGAGAAGCGTCGAGCACTGGGGTATGCCCGCCGCGGGTCATGGGACAATGGAACAGTGCTGCGGGCTGATGGAATGGAAGTGACCGTGCGGGAATTGCCAACGTTCGCCTGACGCCTAACGGTGATAAATCGTCTCGCCGCCGTCCACCATGATTGTCTGCCCGCGAATCATCGATGCGTCCGTCCCACACAGCATCGCCACCACGTTTGCAACATCTTGTGGCGTTATAGCGCGCCCGGCGGGAGTCGCTCGCTTTGCGATGTCCTTCACGCCCAGTTCGTCCGGGAAGGCATCCAGGGCGTCTGTCTGCACATAGCCTGCTGAGACGGCGTTCACGGAGATTCCTGCCGGACCCAGCTCCACCGCCATGTAGCGCGTCACGGCTTCCAGTGCCGCTTTGGACACACCGACAGCGAAGTAGGATGACAGCACCATGCGGGAGCCGGGGCTGGAAATGTTGATGACGCGGCCGCCGGGAGCCATGACCTTTGCTGCCTGTTTTGCGACCAGCCATGGGCCACGGGCGTTGATGTCCATGGTCCAGTCCCAGTGCTTCGGCGATAGTTCAGTGGACGGTTTCATAACGCCGGATGCAGCGTTGTTGACCACGATGTCGAGACGGCCAAAGTGGCTG
>JAURLM010000229.1 GCA_030831265.1 Chloroflexota bacterium | reverse complement strand
GGAAGTTGTAGTGGTGGATGAAGAATTTCTCATCTTCAGGTCCGTAAGTGTCCAATCGCTGTCGCTCACCGGCAGACGCCAGTGTGACTGCGTTCAGGATCTGTGTCTCACCGCGTGTGAAAATAGCCGATCCGTGCACGCGAGGCAGGTAACCCACCTCTGAATGTAGCGGACGAATCTCGGTCAATGAGCGACCATCCGGGCGACGTCCTTCATTCAGGATCGCCTCACGGACCGCCTCTTTTTCGAGTGATCCGAGTGTGGCCTTTACAGCGGCGGCATCATGGGAAGCGCTCAACGAGGCCAGGGTTTCTTCGTTTATCTTGTCGATAGCGTTCAAGCGATCCTGCTTGTTGCCGGGCAGCTTCAATGCATCCTTGATCTTGTCGCCGACAGATTCACGAGTGGCGTCTGCGGCGGCTTTCTCAGCGTCCGTCAGATCAGCAGCGGCCCACTTAGTTTTGCCGACAGCCTCCTGCATCTCTCGTATCAGCTCAACGATTGCCCCGTTGACCTCCTGGGCCAACTCAAGAGCATCAAGAAGAACATCTTCACTAACGATCTTTGCTCCTGCTTCCACCATCATGATGGCATCAGCGGTACCGGCAACTGTCAGGTCAAGCAAGCTCTCTTGCAGTTCCTGGTACGTGGGGTTGACGACCAGCTCGCCGTCGACCAGCCCAATCACGCAGGCGCTGACCGGGTCATCAAACGGGATATCGGAGATCGCAAGCGCCGCTGATGCGCCGATGATTCCGAGCACAGCGTGCGGGTTCACACGGTCAGCAGACATCACAGTGCTGATGATCTGCGTTTCGTTATGGAAATTCTTGGGAAATAGCGGCCGAAGCGGACGGTCACACAGCCGGGCGGCAAGGATTGCCTCTGTCGAAGGTCGGCCTTCTCTTTTGAAGAAGCCTCCGGGAAGTTTTCCTGCAGCGTATGCACGCTCCGTGACATCAATAGTGAGCGGCAGGAAATCCACGCCCTCACGAGGCTTCTTCGACGCGGTAGCCGTGCTCAGCAGTACGGTATCGCCATAGCGGACGGTTACAGCACCGCCAGCCTGACCGGCCAGGCGCCCCGTCTCAAGCTCTAGGATTCGACCGCCAACTTCAATCTCAAATTTCTGTATATCGGGTGACATATGTTTCTTTTTCTACTTCTTCGTTCTTCATGGGGATGGCCCGGAGGCCATTAGGCTTCACTGGTGAACGATTGTCATTACCAGTTGAAGCCTGTGCCTCGATAAGCCGTTTACGGCCCGAGGGCTCAGGTAATAACGAGGGAATGTCCGCTGTGAAAGTGAAATCTCGGCGGAAGTTAAAGCATACCCTCGCAACAGAAAACGCCCCTGGGCGGGGCGTTTTACTACCGGCGAAGGCCAAGCTTTCCAACAATAGCGCGGTAACGATTCACGTCCTCGCCGTTTAGATAGCCGAGAAGGCGCCTGCGCCTGCCAACCAGTTTCACCAGGCCGCGCCTGCTGGCATGGTCATGCTTGTGCTCGCGGAGGTGCTCTGTCAGTTCAGTGATGCGACCAGTCAACAGTGCAATCTGCACTTCGGTTGATCCGGTGTCGTTTGATGATCTGGCGTGTTCGCCGATAACCGCGGTCTTCTGATCTTTTTCCAACCTGTGCGTACTCTCTTTCACACGCTCCAAGCGTTGGCGGCTAATGGGGTAACAGGGAAACTCACCATGCCGCGTCGCGGAGATATCTTTTAATTACTTGTTCGTGTTCAGCTAAACAGGATACCACGGTACTGGCTTTTCAAGCACCACATAGAACACGTTCTCAACCTGATTGTTCACACACGCGGGTGTTTACATCTAAAAGCCCGTACCTTTTAACCTAACCACAATCGCTGGAGATGTGCTTTAGTGGTAATTGTCCGATAACACTTCGGGCCGCATGATTCTGCCGCTGACCGTCGATTATGGTTTGCCATGCGTGCAAACCCGTGTTTGAAACTGGGGTTTGCACGCGCTCTAACTACCTTGACAGGCGCGAAATTACAACGCTAAAGTTGGAGCCGTGCGCTACCAATCCGCCGTGGATTGCGCGCGTGGGAATTTGATCCTCTGTCAGAACGACGGCCGCACGATCTCCGGCCACGATCACAAGATCGCAATACACGATAAGTACATGGAGGACGGGACCTATGCTAGGTCTGCTCCGAAGTAGGGTTAAGGCCCTCTTCCTAATTTCGTTGATGGTTGGGCTTGCCGCCGCCGTTGCATGTTCAGGCTCTGCTGGACCTGCTGGACCTCAGGGTCCTGCCGGACCTGCTGGAGCTGCCGGGCCTGCTGGTCCTAAGGGTGAACCTGGTCTACCAGGACTCCCCGGACTCGCTGGTCTTGCTGGACCTGCTGGTGCACAGGGGCCTGCTGGTGCTGACGGTGCTGACGGTGCCGCTGGTGCTCCCGGCAAGAATGGCTCAAGCGCTGCTGTCATCGTTCACGACTCGAACAACAACGTCGCTGGCGCTGTTGAGTACCGCACAGGCGGCACCAACGCAGTCATCCTCGCTGCTGGCTTCAAGGCTGGCGAGCGTGTCAGCATCACAGGCAAGCCGAACAAGTTTGACGTGCTGCTTGCTGACGCTGTTGCAAACGACCACGGTGGCGTCTCAGTCACTGTGGACCTGAACGCCAAGGGCTTCAAGGTTGCGGCTGACTCCGTCTTTACGGTCACTGCTTCCGGTGAAGACACTGGCCGAACAAACGGCGTGTTCATCCTGGTCGACAAGACCCCGGGTAACTAGCCTGTAGTTCGAACGAAATTGTCTGAAAGAAGAGACCCCGGAGTAATCCGGGGTCTCTTCGCGTCTCAATGCCATTCGCCAAACGATTCCTTGAACGCCTGGAGGCAGACCCGGTACGGTGATGCATGTCATCGCGGCAGGGAACTCGAACCAGAGCACATCCTGCACCCGGACTCTCATCCACGGCCGCTGCCCCAACAGTCCGGCATCAATGCCGTAGACGCCGCATTCTCCCCAGCCCAAGGCGGGAACGATAACTTCCGGTATACGTGCAGAGAAATGCTGCTGGGTACGAACGGCTATCAGTGATTACGCCTGCGGCGGCAGACATCGTCGACAGTGAACAAACTGAACCCGGTACCTGCCCAGCGTTAGTCCTGGAGTGGCTCCGATATCCGCTCCACCCTGACATTGCGCACACGCCGTCCTACCGTGGATTGCACGGTGATAGCCAGGCCAGCGATTTTTATCCGGTCACCGTTCACAGGAATTCGGCCCAACTCTTTCTGTAGCAACCCGGCGACGGTATCGAAGCCGTCTGCCTGGATGCTTGTACTCATCGTACGGTTCAGGGCCTCAATCGACATCGCTGCGTCTGCGATCACCTCATCGTCGTTCACACGTCGAACTTCTGGTCCTTCCACGTCGAATTCGTCGACCAGCTCCCCGACGATTTCCTCGATCAGGTCCGTCACCGTGACGAGGCCGGCGATAACGCCATATTCATCAACCACGATTGCAATGCTTGTACGGTGTTCCTGGAACTCGCGTAACAAACGCTCAAGGTTCTGGCTTTCAGGCACATGTATGGCAGGCCGGGCGAGTTTCTGAACCAGGCTCGGGTCATCCTCGCCATCAGCACGGGCAGCCAGCAAATCACGCGCGTAAACCACACCGACAACGGTATCTGGCGCGTCTGAATAGACAGGAATCTTGCTGTGTCCGCCAACCGTCATCTGCGTCATCATCTCGTCCGCGGTAGCACTTACAGGAGCGATAACCATGTCCGGGCGCGGGCGCATAATCTCCCGGACTTTCACCGTGTCCATCCGCAGGATTCCGCGGATCATCTGTAATTCAGATTCTTCTGCGGGAATGTGCTGGACCTCCAGCAAATCAAGGCTTTCTTTTAACGCCTCACTCGCCTCAAGTCCCGCAACAACATCCCCTGGCGTGCGGCCAGTGATCTTGCTGGTAAGCCAGATAGTTCCGGGCAGAGTCGTCAGATGAACAATCAACCAGACGATTGGCAATGTCAGGCGACGTGTCTGCACTCTGTAACGGTGGGCAGTG
>JAURLM010000228.1 GCA_030831265.1 Chloroflexota bacterium | reverse complement strand
GGCGCTCCGCAGCAAGCTTCTCCGCTGCCGCCTTCGCCTGATTCGTTTGCTCGATCTGGGTCTGGCGCTCCGCAGCAAGCTTTTCCGCCGCGACCAACGCCGCTGTTCTCTCGATGAGCTGCGCGGTGAGAGTGTCTAGATCACGCGTCAGGTCCGCGACCTGCGACTCCAGTTGGCGGCTCCGCCAGAGCAGAGAGTTTCGCGTGAAGCGGGCAGACGGGCGGTCAGGGTCTGCGTCGTCTTCACTGGAAAGATCGAAGCCTTGGCCTCGAAGCCACGCGACGATCTCGGCGATCGGCATCGCCGCTTCAAAAAGGGGGATCCGGTCGCCATGCACATGAAGCTTGGCAAAGAGTCCCAGCAGACCGGCATTCGCCAAGCCGGACAGTGCAGGGAATTCTTCGCCGGGGATGTCGACAACCAACTCGTTCGCAGCCTCTGCGTCAGGATTCAGGCCCCGCACCAGTGAGACGACGGACTCGGTCGTGACCGGGATCGAATCTTCCAATTTGAGCCCGGGATACAACTCAAGCAATCCCGATGCGCGGTGCAAGCTGACGGCACCCGGCAGGTTGTAACGATGAAGGGTTGCAGCGCCCGCGGTTGCTGCCACGGCTACATTCAGGACACGGGCGCGGCCATCATCACCGAGAAGGCGCTGCAGGCGCTGCGCAGCGGCCGGGTCTGCTTCAACCAGCACGACTCTGCTCGAGCGCTCAAGGTAAGAAGGAAGTTCGGTGCAGGTTCCGGCCCCAAGGTGCAGTATCAAAGCTCGGGCTGGTGGCTCTTGGGCGTCAGTAGACATGATCCGTCCGAGGGTATCCGGTTGTTAGGCGTTGGTCGCGGGGTGGATTGTGCGCCCCTCCGCCCGGCCATTTTTCAGGTAATGCAGAAGCGGATTCTTGTTGGCGGCGGCAACGTCGGGGTGATTCTGGACATACAGTAAGGTATCGAAGCCGGGCGAAGGGTTGCGGCCCTCGGCAGCGCCGTAAGCCAGATAGTGCTCAGCGGCATCGAAACCTGCCTGCACGACGTCAGGATTGGTTCGCAAATACCAGGCCTCGTCGAAAAGCTCCGAGCGACGCAACAGCGCGGTATCCTTGGCGCGCACCGTGGCGATACGACGCTTGCGTCCCAGCATCCGGACCAGAAGGCCAGACCGGGAACCTCCAGAGGATGCGGGGGTCTCCGATTCCACAGGAGCGCTGCCGGCATCAGGCATCGCGGCAGAGGATAGCGTGGCAAGCCGTCCTTTGAGGCTGAGAACGTTTTTGCGAAGCTGCGCGATCGTCTTTTCACTCTGGGCTTTTGAACGCTTCAGCTGCGCGATCGTCTTTTCATCCTGGGTCTTTGAACGCTTCAGCTGCGCGATCGTCGACCTGGTGTCTTTGACCACCTCGTCGAGGGCCTTCTTTTTTTCCCTGATCTGCGCAATCAGCGCGGCCTGGGATGTGAGCTTTTCTTCCAGATCCCGTGCCTTGAGGAAATAGGTCTCGAGCTCCTCCTGCGTCTGGTGGAGTGAGGAAAGCAGCAGTTCAGCCTCGTTTTTATGTTCTTGCGCCATCTGCTCGGCGGCGAGTGCCGCCTGCAGGCGACGTCGTTGTTCACGGTAAGCAGAAATGGCCTCTGCAGGGGAGGAAGACCGCTCGGAGTTTCGGTCTGTCAGTGGCAGCGCGAGCGCCGCGAGAAGAGCCGCGGTGGTATGCACGGTGGTGTGCTCCGCGACGAGCTGCGCCGCGAGCAGACGCTCCAACGCAGTGTCGGGCTGCTCCCGCAGCGGTGGTAATTCCACGGTGATTCCCCATCGGGCACAGAGAGCCTCGCGCACCGCCTCTGCCGGCGAGGCGGCATCCATCAGAAGACTCCGTTCCCTGTGCCGCTTCAGGGGCGACACGAGCCCGGAGTGTGCGGCAGACCACTGCTCGAGGAATGCTTCCGGGTCATGACCGCCACGAAGTGCTTCGCAAACCGCAGCCAGCGGTTCACGAAACAGGAAGATGACACGACATGCACGATCGGAAACCAGGCGATCGCAAGCCGAATCCAGAGGAAGGACTTCTCGAGTGGCACCAGAGCGCAGCAGCGCGTCAGCCAGTACATCACAGCCGGCGTGTGGCATGACGCCGACCACCGTGCAGGCAGGATGATCGGACTCGGAAGACATATCTGGAGGCATTGCATCCGGCCGGTATCATCGGGTTTATGTCGATGATTGTAGTGGCTGATATGGAGCCGAAACAACGTACCCCCTGCGTCTCCGCGTCGTTGTTGTCGCACCTGCATGAACGCCGATCGGCTGGCTGAATCGCCGATCATGAATTAGGCTTCAGCGAAATACCTTCGCTATCGGAAATAAAGATGCTGCAAGCCCTCCATCCTCTGCTCCGGCAGGGACTTCGGACCCTTGTGCTCTTTGCCCTGCTACCCGCGTGTCAGGTCATGGCGCAGCCCAAGGCGCCAGATCCCAAGCGGTTGCAGCTCGAATCCACGAGAGCCGTGGTCTACGACGCCCAGACCGGACAGGTGCTTTATGCCAAGAACGCGAACAACACCGCTCCGATCGCCTCGATCACCAAGTTGATGACGGCCATGGTGGTGCTGGACGGCAAGTTGCCGATGGACGAGATGCTGAGCATTACCAAGGATGATATCGACACACTCAAAGGCACCTACTCGCGCATGCGGATCGGGACCCGCCAGTCACGCAAAGAGATGCTCCGCCTTGCGCTGATGTCATCGGAGAACCGGGCGGCCTCCGCGTTGAGCCGCCACTACCCGGGCGGGCGCCCGGCGTTCATCGCCGCGATGAACCGCAAGGCGGCGGAACTCAAGATGCGACACACGCATTTCTCCGACGGC
>JAURLM010000227.1 GCA_030831265.1 Chloroflexota bacterium | reverse complement strand
GCAACGGCCAGAGACCTCGAGACACATAATCCGCTCCCTGTTGCCATGCTTTCCAGTCTTCACCGTTCTTGGAATTGACCTGCTCCAGCGCAAAGCTGCGCCACGTTATCTGCAAGTCATCACCAAGTTGTTCCTTCACCCTGGCCAGCCAAATGCCAGCCTGACGCACCCACGGTCAGGTGTAGTCGATGAATATGTCCAGCTTGATTGGCATCTGTAGTGTCAAGAAGCGTCCCTCCGGACTGGCCGTTTTTCCTGTGTCCCAGCAGCGCAATCTGATCGCACTCACCCGGCCTGGTAAACGCAGTTTACAACTCATAGGGAATCTGTGTTCCGGGTGGCGTTTCCTGTGCTTCGTACCTGGCAGTTCGCGCTGTAATCTCAAAACATGCTCAATCGTCATACTGACGCACACTTTGGCTGCGCTGCTAGTATCGGAAGCAATATCACCAAGTTGCAGCAGAGGCCTTCCGTGCCCAGCTTTGCCAGTCTCATTGAATCCAAGCTAAGTGCAGAAACCGTCGAGGTTCTGAAGACCGCCGGTGAACTGGCCGTTTCGGGGGATCACGGTGCGAGTGATGCCTATCTTGTGGGAGGTTCGGTGCGTGACCTTGTGCTTGGCAGGTCACCGAAGGACCCGGACATCACTGTTGTGGGAAAAGGTGGCCGTTTCGCCCGCTCGCTTGCTGAGGCCGTGAAGGGAACGATCGTCTCCGTTTCGCAGTTTGGCACAGCGATCATCGACACCCCGCTGGGACACATCGATGTAACCACTGCCCGATCTGAGACTTACAGCCAGCCTGCTGCGTTGCCTGACATACGGCCAGCGGCAATCGAGCAAGACCTGCAACGGCGAGATTTCTCAGTGAACGCTATGGCGGTGTCCCTGGTGCCGCAAAAATGGGGCACACTCCTCGATCCGTTCCACGGGTTTGCTGATGCGGCACGAAAACGCCTTCGCATCCTGCATGACAAGAGTTTCCAGGATGACCCGACGCGGATCCTACGCGCTGTTCGCTACTCTGTCCGCCTTGGCTTCTCGTTTGAAGTAGCAACGGCGGAGGCACTCGAACGCGATATGTCCTACATCGACACACTCAGCTCTGCACGGTTGCTGGCGGAGATCGAAAAGATACTGCTTGAGCCAACCCGCGCCGACATCCTGCGACGCGCCGAGGAACTGGGAATCATCGGGGCTATTTCACCGTCGCTGCGCGTTACTGAGACAGGGCTGAAGGCTATGGAGCAGTTCGGGGCCAGCAAGACGCCGGTTGATGAGTTGCTTTATGTTGCCTGCATGGCATCTTCCATGACTGAGGAGGAGGCAACCGCGGTTATAGAACGCTTGCATCCGGACAAGGACTGGCAGGCGGTGATGCACGGAGCGGCCACTTTCCGTGATCTTGCAAGCCTGTTGGAATCGCCAGACCTGCTGCCGAGCGAGGTTGTCGAGTTGCTGGAGCGCGTGCCCGCGCCGGTGCTTGAGTTCCAGCGAATTGCTGGGCCGAAAACTCGCCAGCGTGAGCACATCGAGGCCTACCTGCGACGTCACCGCAACATTCGCGCTGAGATTACCGGTGATGTGCTTGCGGAGCAGGGTGTGCCGCGCGGCCCGCTGATGGGCAAGTTGCTGCTGGAACTGAGGGTGGCGAGGCTTGACGGCAAGGTTGCGAGCAGGGACCAGGAATTGGAACTGGTGCGCCGCAGACTCCCAATTCTGCTTTCACGGGAAGCCTCTGAGTCCGACAACGGCAACCAGCGTCCGACGGGCGCGGCTGTTCCCTGAAATTCCTATCGCCCTATCGCGTCGTTAGGACCTAATTCCGGTCCTGCGGAAGCTCTGATTCAACCTGCGCCCCGCCACGCTTTGCGCGCTGCGAAAGCCGCTCCCGATGGAACATGTACTGCTGTGCCAATGCCCCGTGCTGCCCGAAGCGCTCGCGGGCAAAGTCTGATGCCTGTGAGTTGTTGATATTCTCCGGCAGGCCATACCAGCGTTCGAGTGCTCGACGAATGTGCCGGTCAATGGGGAACGCTTCAGGCTTGTCCATCGAGAATGCCAGCACGCAGTCAGCGATCTTTTCGCCAACGCCGTTGAGTGTTACGAGTTTTGCGCGGGCTTCGTAATACGGTGTTGCCCGAAGTGCGAAAAGGTCCAACTGGCCGCTGGCGACCTTCTCCGCAGCCGGGATGATGAATTTTGCGCGGAATCCCAATCCCAGGTCTCGCAGGAACTGCTCTCCTGCCCCGGCAACGACCCCTGGTGCGGGAAATGCAAAGTCGCGTTCGCCGGGGCCGATGCGCTGGCCTAGTTCCCGTGCGACGGCTCCGACGTTCAGTTTGATACGCGGGATGTTGGATGTTGATGAGCAAATAAACGAAACGAGACATTCCCAGGGGTCTTGCCTGAGTAATCTCAGGCCGGGGTAGCCTGTCATGGCAGGACCGATGCAAGGGTCGTCTCCGAATGCCGTGAACAATTGCGTGAGGTCGGCATGTATACCGAGGTAGTCTGCGACGACTTCCGGGAACGCCTCCGGCACTTCTCCCGCCCGGACTTCCACCTGCGCCCCGCCTGTTACCTCGGTGATGCGAACGGCAGTCTTGCCGATTACGCCTTCATAGGAGGCGAGTTCAGATTTCGGCCCTCCTACTCGCCACCAGCGGAATGACTGCCCGCCGTCTACGGTCGCCCCTACGTCCAATACGTCCGCTTCAATAGTGAAGGCCGGGGGTTGATTGGCGTTGGTGCTGCTCAGTTGGCTTTTTCCTGGCTGTGCGAGTGTCAAACCTCTTCCCCCTGTTTCCAGTTACGGGCAAGCTGCTCAAGCTCTTCCATGAGGGTTCGACGTACTGTCGATTTCGGTAGCGCACGCTGGAAGCTTCTACCGTAAGACTTGATGAGCACGCGTCGATCAAGGATGACAAATATCCCGCGGTCGCTCTTGGACCTGATGAGCCTGCCGAAGCCCTGCCGGAAGCGCAGTACGGCTTCGGGCACAGCGTACTCGGAAAAGCCGTCTTCGAAAAGTTCGTTGCGGGCTGAGAAGACGGGATCGGAAGGCACTGGGAACGGGAGCCTTGCCATGATGAGTGCGTCCAACCCTGCGCCCTGGAGGTCGGCGCCTTCCCACAGGCTGCTGGTGCCGAGTGCGACCACGTCTGTCTCTGCAGCAAGTGTTTGCATGATTCGGTGCGGGGAGCCATCGTGGCCCTGCCCGATGACTTTAATGCCGAATGGTGCAAGTGATTCAGCAAGGATTCGGCGGGCGTTTTCGAGTGCAGAGTTTGATGTGAACAGTGCGAGTGTCCGGCCACGAACGCCCTTTGCTACGGATGCTATGGCGTCTGCGGTGCCCTGTGCGTAGCCTGTGGCACCGGGTTCCGGGAGGTCTTCGGGTACTGCGATGAGTGCGGCCTGCCGGTAGTCGAAGGGTGATCCCAGCGAAACTTCGCCTGCAGCGTCCATCCCTACCGATGACATGATTCGCTCGAAACTGCCGCCGTAGCTGAGTGTGGCTCCTGTGAGTATGACGGTGGCGTCTCGATCAAAAAGCCGTTCCCGGAGCATTGGGCTGACGTCCAGTGGTGCGCCGTTGACTTCGACCGTGCGCCCGCCGCCGATGATGGAGAGCCAGTAGACGAATCCCGGTTCAGGGTCGATGAGCGCCTGCCGAAGCCCTTCGTGCGCCTCACCAATGGACTCGAACACGGCTGAGAGTTCCGTGATTGCCGCATTGGAGTCGTCGTCTGATGAGTCGATGTTGTCTTTCCGAGCAAGCAGCCGGTTCATGCCGGTTGCCACTTCGGCGAGTGCAGTGACGAGGTTCTGGCCGGTCTCGGCGACTGGAACCCACTGGTCAAGGTCACGCACTGCTTCGGTCAGGCGTATGTCGTTCCCGGTGGTGTGGCGGGATACGAAGTCGGCAAATTCCGCTACTGCGGCGAAACATTCGATGGCGAGCCGGTTTGCGCGTTCGGTGGCTTCAACGGTCTCTGCGTGCATCTGCGGCACGGGATTCAGTGCGGAACTGCTTGTGGCAGCTTGTAGGACGCGGGCATAGGTAGCGATAGCGCCGCTTTGCCCGATTGCATTCGAAAGGTCTGCGGAGAGCTGGTTCTGCCTGACGCTGATGCCGAGGTGTCTTGTGGCCGCGTCTTGCAGGTGGTGGGCTTCGTCGATTATCAGCACGTCGTGGTCTGGTAGCAGCCCGCCGCCCATTGCTATGTCTGACATGAGCAGTGCATGGTTTATCACCACAACGTCGGCTGTCGCTGCCTCTGTGCGTGCCCTGCGTAGGAAGCACGGACCGTCCTGTGCGGGGCAGCCCGCTGCGCCCTGTGCTGAAAACCGGGTGAAGAATCCGCCGTCGCGACCAAGTGCAAGCTCCGAGCGGTCGCCGTTGGTGGTTTCCTGGACCCAGACGAGCAATTTTGCCAGGACGCCGGCTTCTCGTTCGTCGGGTTGCGCTGTGCTGATGGCGTGAGCCCAGCGTCGGAAGCATAGGTAGTTTGAACGGCCTTTCAGCTGGGCGCTCTTGAGCCGGGAGGCGAATGGTTGGAGTTGGTGCAGGACTTCGGAGACGATG
>JAURLM010000226.1 GCA_030831265.1 Chloroflexota bacterium | reverse complement strand
GGATGCACCACCGTGTTCGGCGGGTTCTCGCAGGCCGCGCGCGTCGATGTGGACATCCTGGGACTGGTGTCCGACGCACACGTATTTAAGCTGCGGCGCGCTGATTGGTGGGTTCAATTCGGTGACCTTATAAAAACGCCCGGCGATGAATGTACACCGCCGGGCGCTATTTGGTCTGTTCGTTTCCTGTGAGGCCTATCGGCGGGGCAGGATAACCACACGTCGCTGGTTGCCTTCGCCTTCGCTTTCGGTCATGACCCGCGGGTGGGAGGCGAGTGACATGTGCACTATGCGCCTTTCGCCCGGGGGCATGGGGTCGAGAGCGCTGGAGCGACCGCTGGAGGCTACTCGCCCGGCTGTGCGCCTTGCGAGCCTGCGCAGCATGTCTGCACGCCGTTGGCGGTAGTTTTCCACGTCAATCAACACGAATGCCTTGCGGCCAAGCTGTCTGCTGACGACCATGCGTACGAGGAATTGGAGAGATTGCAGCGTTTCGCCGCGCCTACCAATTAGCAGGCCTGCGTCTTCACCTTCGATCTCGAATACCAACGAGTCGTCTTCAGTGTCATCACGGACATACGTGTCTGCGACGACGCCCATCGTGGCGAGGAAGTAGTCGAGCACCTCTGCAACAAGTTGCTCAGCTTCGGCGTCCCGCTCTACCGGTGCGCGCTCTTCTGTACGTTCGTCTGAGTAGTCTTTGGGTTCGTAGCTTTCGTCGAAATCGGGCTCAGAATCCTGTGGCTCGTCAGCGGGCGGGGCTACCGCAACTGGAGTTGCTGGCTCTTCGTCTGAGGCTTCAGATCGTTCCCTTGCGCCACGGCGACGGCGTCCGCCACGTGGCCGACGTTCGCCAGTTCGTGCTGTGCGTGAACCGCGTGTGCTGCCGCGTTGTGGCTGTTCTTCGGTGCTTTCGGAATCTTCTTCCTGATCATCATTGGTGGGTTCAGGAGCTGTTTCCGCAACAGTATCCAGCGCAGGAGCCTTCTCGCCGTCATCGGAAGAGCGGCGGCGTCCTGAGCGTCGTGAACTGCTAAGTAGCATTGCTTCGACGCGTGCTGGTTCTCCACCAAAACCCAGGATGCCAGAGCGTCCTGGGCTGATTACCCTGATTTCAACGTCTTCGAGAGCGACGCCGAGAGCCTCCAGAGCCGCCTCGGTTGCCTCGTCGACGGTTTTTCCGGTGAACGTCCGTGGACTGTCCATCTTCATCCTTCTCCTCGGTCGAATCGTCGTCGACCAGCGCTTGGGCGGCGGGGGCAGAGGGCTTGTCTGCAAGTGCCTTCGCCCGCTCTTCCGCGCTGCCCAGGAATGCTCGCCCCAACAGGACAATAGGTTGTTTTCCGCCGACGTAGTACTGAATAACTATGCCGACGATGTTTGAGAACAAGATGTAAAGTGCCAGGCCAGCCGGGAACTGGAATGTGAAGAAGCCGAACATTATCGGCATCATCCAGAGCATGATCTGGTTGGTCTGGGCTTGCTGCGGGCTCATCGCCTGCTGATTGCCTGTGGTCATCTTCTGCTGCAACCACATGGTTGCGCCGACGAGCACTGGCAGTGCGTAGTTCCATGGCAAGGGTGCGCCTTGAACGAAATCGGCGAGGTCTACGCCTAGGAACTTGCTGTTGATGGGCACGCTCAATATAGCCGGGTTCCATGCGTAGAACGCGTGTGAAAGGTTGGCGAGACCTTCAGGCGTGGGAGGCATTGTGCGCAGGATGGCGCGGTAGAGACCGAACCAGATTGGCATCTGGATGATCATTGGCCCCAGGCAGCCAACCGGGTTAACACCGGCTTCCTTGTACAGCTTCATCGTTTCTGACGATAGCTGCCGCTTCTCTGCAGGACCCTTGTCTTTGTACTTGTCCTGCAGCGCCTTCATACGTGGCTGCAGTTCTTGCATCTTCTTCATGCTGCGTGTTTGTCTGACCGTAAGCGGGATCAGTACGATGCGGATGAAGACGGTGAAGACGATGATGCTGAGACCGAAGTTGTTGAACAGCAGGTGAGCAAGCAGCGCAAGGCTGTTGATCATCGGCCGCATCAACATTTCATCCCAGAGAATGCCTATGAATTCCATCAGGCATCACTCCCAGTCTTCAGGCCGTTTCGGAGATGGAGCATGGAGGCGTTTACTTGCATGTCTTACCGCCTCCCTTCACATCTATGCAATTGTGAAGTGCCAGCGTATTGGGTTTGTACTGCCGCAGTTGACCGGTGTCCGTGTGAGCGAAGATGATGTCTCCATAGGAGACTGGGCTGGACTTTATGCCGTTGCCACCTGTGACGAACTCACCGGCGATCTGCCCGGTTGCGATGACTATCACGGTGATGTCTTTTTCACCTGATGCCACGGCCAGTGCCGGGCCACGGTTGCTTTCGAATATCAAAGGCTGAGCGACGATCTCTTTACCTGCTGTGGCAGATTTCGCCCAGCGCATCTGGCCTGTATTTGCGTCAAGCGCAAAAACACTTCCCGGCATGTTGGCAACGTAGAGCACGCCGTTGTCCAGAACTGGTTCCGCCCAGACCCATGCGCCGGTATCGAACGACCACTCGGTGGAAGGGTTCAGCGTGTTCGTGTTCGGGTTTTGAGTCCTGTAGGCGATGTCCAGTGAGTACACGTTGTTGCCGAATGTGCCGATGTACACATTGGTTTCTGTTACGTGCGGTGTCCCGGCAATGGCTCCGCCAGTGTGGAACTGCCAGATGATGCGGCTCTCCGGGTTGTTTGCGTACTCAGGCTTGTCCGAAAGATCCACGGCGTACAGCATGTGCTGCAGCGTGCCGAAGTAGGCGATGTTGTTTGAGACTCTGATGCCGCCCCACACGGGGCCGTTCAGCGGGAGTCGCCATTTTTCACGGTTGCTGACCTGTTCGCTGATGCCCATTCCCGCGTCGGGGGTTAGATCCAATCCGAGCAGATAGCCGGGTGGCTCATCATTACCGTTAACCGCGGCGGTGCCGACGGCGAGCGTGGATTCGCCAAGTCCGACGGAGCCGACGAGGCGAGTCTCAATCTTGAATGTTCCGCTGGCCCATGCGGATTGACCAGAGATTGCGTCTGCGGCATATATCTCGCCTGTGCAGGAGTTGCCCTTGCATCGGAATGCGGAGCCGTAGAGCACGCCGTCAGGAGACACTGCGGGTGTTCCATACATCTCGCCGAGATCATCAGCGCCCGCAGACGGGTATGACCATGATTGGTCGAACGTCCCGGTGGTGCTGGAGACTCTGACGAGCCGTCCGTCCTTGGATCCGAAGTAGAGATAATCACCGGATTCGACGATTCCTGACCACCCGCCGCCGGGGTTCAGGTCGTTCACACATGCGGTGAGGGCGATGAGTACAGCGAACAGCGTCAGCGCAAGCTTGACCGTACGCGTGCTCCGGTGTGATGAGCGGGGCATGGTTTTCGCATCGGTCCCCGCATGGCGGGTGGCCGGTATGTATTCCGTTTTCAACGTTGAGGCGTGTATTTTCGTATCGATTCGGTCTTGATATCCAGACCGGTTTGGCATGGCCTCACCGGACGAACGTTTTCAATCTGTAAGCACCGGTACTGATTCGAAATCAGCGTCTGGCACTGCGGGGTCATACCCGCCTTCGACTCCTGGCCTGCAGCGCATGAGCCGCTTTGCTGTCATTGCAGAACCCCGCACCACCCCGTATGCCTGTACCGCTTCTGCAGCGTAGTCAGAGCATGTTGGCGAAAAACGGCACTGGCCGGGCATGTAGGGCGAAATAGTCGCCTTATATGCACGTATCAGTCCTAACACAAGCGGTCTCATGTCAACCGTTCCTGCCGTATCACTTTGGACTGTACGGACTGTAGAGGCATTTTGCTGCGGACAGCCTCAGCGTCCGTGTTGAACTTTAACAATCAGTCTTGCTGCGCTTGCTTGCAACTCTTCGAACGATGCGAGTGCAGCTGCCGGGCGTGCCGTGACTATTATGTCCCGGCCATTTTCATTGGCTGGTTCACGGGCTGCTATCTCCCTGAAAACCTCTCGCAAGCGTCTTTTTACCTTATTTCGAACTACAGCAGTACCGACTCGCTTGCTGACCGAAAAGCCTACTCTTGTTGCGCAGCGTCCGTTGGGGGTTACTGCAATCAATAACAGGCGATCACCAGCCCTGCGGCCGGTTTTCAGGACCTGACGGAAATCTGCTGATCGGCGAATCCTCTGATCTGCCGCTAGCGCCATGCTGCCGGGTCCTTCCGGGCGTTAGACGGTGAGTCGCTTGCGACCTTGCGCCCTTCGACGTGCAAGAACCGCTCGCCCTGAGCGAGTTTGCATTCTTGAACGGAATCCGTGGACGCGCGCCCTGCGCCTTTTCTTGGGTTGGTACGTTCGCTTTGGCATTCGAGCAGCGGCCTTTCGATGAACGGAACTCTAGTGTGCGTCTGAAACCAGTGTCAATTTTAGGTAGTTACCGCTCTGTGAAGGGACGACGCTCATCCTTCCGGTAGCGGACAACCAGCTAAGGATACCAGCGGATAGCCATTTCTACACTGTTTAGTCCAACACGTCACAGAACGAGTTTGAAAAAATGAGATTTGCGGGTTACCCGCCATGTTCCTATCATTACTATCATTAAGAGTGGCGGTTTGCGCTTGGGACGGAAGTTTTCCTGGCGTGTACCCAGTTGAATCACAATTCAGGAGGATGCATCACGTGGCAACCCAAACCGGCGACCTCGCTTCTGACACTACGGACACCACTGGCGAACCAGATGGGCCAATGACACTGAGCGCGGCGTTCCAGGTTTATGTCCAGCAAATGCCCGAGGATGCTAAACAGGCTGCTCAGCCCGAAATTGCGAAATTTGTGAGATGGCTCGGTGCTGAGCGTGAAATCGCATCAATATCAGCTTCCGAGATTGGCGAGTACAGCGAGCAGCAGACTGCGCGGTCCACGTCGGTGGAGGCCCAGGAGAGGCTGAGCACTGTCAAGACGTTCCTGACGTTCTTGAAGAAGAGCGGCTCAGTGGAAACGAATCTGGCACAGCATCTGCGAGTACGGAAAAGCCGCGCTGCTACATCTCGAACGCGTTCAACGCGTGTTTCTCAGCAGCAGCAGATTCGTCTGACCAAGACCGGATATGACCAGATGACCAAGCAGTTGTCATCTCTACAGGAACAGCGCCAAGGCCTGACGCTGGAGATTCAGAAAGCTGCTGCTGACGGTGATGTTCGTGAGAACGCACCGCTTGAGGCCGCCCGTGAGAATCAGGGCATGGTCATGGGCAAGATTCGAGAACTGGAAGCCACGTTGAAGATGGCGGTTGTGATCGACGGAAGTCGTACTGACAACCGGAACGTCCACATTGGCTCGAAGGTTGAACTGGCGGAACTCAATTCTGGAAAGACCTTCAATTACCAGCTTGTTGAGCCAAATGAATCCAGCCCGCTCTCAGGAAAGATATCCATTGCTTCTCCTGTGGGTGCTGCAATCCTGGGCAAGACGGTAGGGGCTGAGGTGTCTGTTTCGACGCCCCGTGGCTCCCAGACTTACCGCATCGAGAGTTGCGGCTAATTCCGCCAGCCTCCCAGTCTCTCTGTCTCTTTGAAGCGTCCGTTACAATCAATCGGTCTCGCAGGAGGTTGATAGAATGATCACGCTTCCTGACTTTAAACCCACCGTTCGACTGCGGATCCGCGTTGCTAAATGGAATTGATGTCTGGATAGGCTTTAACCTCGTGTTGGTCGGGCTACTGGTGCTCGACCTGTTTGTCCTTTCCCGTAAAGAGCACATTGTTGGCCTTAAAGAAGCCGGATGGCTGACCGCGTTCTGGACTCTTGTCGCTGTCGGTGTCGGTGTCTGGGTGTATCTCGCCGGTGACAGCAAGCTGGCTGTGGAATACACGACTGCTTACGTTGCTGAGCGTGCACTTAGCATCGACAACCTGTTTGTATTCCTCGTCATCTTCGGTTACTTCAAGCTGCCGCGCGAATACCAGGCGCGTGCATTGCTGTTTGGAATTGTCGGCGCATTGCTCGCACGGGCGATATTCATCGCCATTGGCGTAGCGGTTATTTCAGCGTTCTCATGGTTCCTGGTAATACTCGGCGCGTTCCTGGTCTACACCGCTTACAAGCTTGCATTTGCAGGTGACCAGGAAGTTGACCCCGGCAAGAACATTGCAGTCAGGCTCTTCAAGCGGGTTATGCCGGTTTCCGATGAGTACAACCACACTCATTTCTTTGTGCATCTGCCTTCGGGTGCGCGTGCTGCATCGCCATTCTTGCTTGTTGTGCTTGTACTTGGCACGACAGATGTGGTGTTCGCTGTTGACTCCATCCCGACCGTATTTGGTATCACCGACCATAGCTTCATAG
>JAURLM010000225.1 GCA_030831265.1 Chloroflexota bacterium | reverse complement strand
GAACTGCGGCCCGATTACCTGCAACCCGACCGGTAGCCCTTCTGACATTCCGCTCGGGACAGATATGGCCGGTAGCCCGGCGATGTTAACCGGTATTGTGCACACGTCGGCCATGTACATCTGGATCGGGTCGTTCATCTTTGTGCCGGCTTCGAATGCGACTGACGGCGAAGTCGGGGTAATCACTGCATCAAACTTGCTGAAGGCTTCCGTGAACTCTCGGCGTATCAGTGTGCGTACCTGTTGAGCCTTCTTGTAGTAGGCATCGTAGTAGCCAGATGAAAGGGCGTAAGTCCCGATGAGGATGCGACGCTTTACCTCATCACCGAAAAATTCGCCTCTTGTGAACGCAGAAGTCTCGGCCGCTGTGTTGCCCCTGGAAGATGCCTGTCCAAAACGTATGCCGTCATAGCGTGAAAGGTTTGCGGAAGCCTCGGACGGCGCAAGGATGTAGTACACGGCAAGCGCGTGGTCCGTCAACGGCAGTGATGTCTCCTCGACGATTGCCCCGAGCGATTCATACACGGCTATCGCAGCTTCGAACGCGTCTCTAACACCCGGCTCAATCCCCTCGACAAGGTACTCGCGTGGCACGCCAAGTCGCATGCCGGAAACACTCTTGCCCAGTGATTCCCCAAAATCTCCAAATGGCGCCTTGACCGAAGTCGAGTCCTTCGGATCCAGCGACGAAATCACGTTCAGGGTATCGGCGCAGTCACGTACGTCTTTCGTGATTGGACCAATCTGGTCAAGTGAACTGGCGAAGGCGATCAGTCCAAATCGACTGACCAGTCCATATGTCGGCTTCATACCGACAACTCCACACAGAGCCGCTGGTTGCCTGATAGAGCCGCCTGTGTCTGAGCCGAGTGCAATAACGCATTCCCCGGCCGCAACTGCCGCTGCCGCTCCACCTGAACTTCCACCGGGAACGCGTTTGGTGTCCCATGGGTTCTTAACTGCACCAAAAGCAGAGTGTTCGTTAGACGAACCCATAGCGAATTCATCAAGGTTGCTCTTGCCGACGATGACCGCGCCAGCTTCCTTCAGCCTCGAAATCGCTTCCGCATCGAACGGCGGCACATATCCAGAGAGAATCTTTGACGCGGCGGTTGTCTCAGTACCTGCGGTAGACATGTTGTCTTTGACCAGCACCGGAATTCCAGTCAAAGGGCCGGGAGCAGGTCCGGAACCGCGCAGGCGGCGATCTGCTTCCTCTGCTGCAGCCATGGCTTCTTCAGGCATGGTGCGGAGATATGCGTTGATTTCGCCGTCCAATGCTGAGACGCGTGACAGTACAGAGTTAAGAATTTCTGTTGCGGAGACCTCACGAGAGTCCAGGAGATCGCGAATTTCGTGGGCGGTCAGGTGGTGGGGAGCTGGAGTTTGGGGAGTTCGGTTCACCATTGCGTCATTAATCCAATACTGTCCGGACGCGAATGAACTCGCCGCTCGTCGATGGTGCGTTTGCCAGAACCTGGTCTCGCTCCAGGGGTGTTCCGGGTTCGTCGTCTCTCAGGACGGTGTTAACTTCCGTGGCGTGCCCGGTTGGCTCAACGCCTTCAGTATCGATTTCCTGGAGCGATTGAACGTGGTCGAGAATGCCCGTTAGTTGGTGGCGGTACATCTCAACTTCATCTTCAGTCAGGTAGAGATTCGCCAACTTTGCAATGTAGCGAACCTCGTCAGCGGTTAAGGATTCCATATCTCAGTACGGGAAACCGGGCGAATTCTGGGAGTTTTAGCCCGGCAAGTTAGTTGTGTTGTTGATCGGGTCTTGGGCTAACGCAGCACTGGCTCTTATGAGCCACGTTTGACTGTGTGTTACGGGAGCAGAGTTGAGTCTAGCAAACGACCGGGCGGACACGCGTGAATCCGGTAACCAGACCCGGTCAGAAACGAAACTTGGATTGACACTCTGGAAATGCGACACCTAGAATCAGTAAATCCCGAATACTGGCGGCCACCGGATACATTTGTGTCAACGTCAGTTCACTATGAGAGGGCCATCATCAGTCTGCCGTCAAGTTTCACTCTCGGCTGCTACCTGGGTTTGTCGCATACAGACCCATGTGTGTCCCTCTCACCCTTCAATGGCTCTTTTCGGCAAAACCTCCCGGCAGCAGGTGTGATTTGACTCGCTATATTTTCGTTACGGGCGGTGTGGTCAGCTCTCTTGGTAAAGGGATTGCCGCTGCGTCTATTGGCCGAATGTTGAAAAGCCGTGGCTTAAGTGTTTCCGTTATCAAGCTTGACCCGTATTTGAACGTAGACCCCGGAACAATGTCTCCTTACCAGCATGGGGAGGTATTCGTCACGATTGATGGCTCAGAGACAGACCTAGACCTGGGCCACTACGAACGGTTCATCGATATTGAACTGACCTCGCTTTCCAACGTCACAGCGGGACAGATTTACACCGAAGTTATCGGCAAAGAGCGATCCGGTACCTATCTCGGCGGCACAATCCAGATCATTCCACATGTGACAGATGTCATCAAGAGCCATATCCGTGCACTGGCTGAGCAGTCCGGGGTTGATGTGGTACTTGTTGAAGTTGGAGGAACGGTTGGGGACATTGAAGGCCAGCCGTTTATTGAAGCAATCCGGCAGATGCGTGGCGATGTTGGCCGGGAAAATACCTTTTATATACACATGACGTTGCTGCCGTACCTTGGATCTACACGTGAACTGAAAACCAAGCCAACGCAGCACAGTGTCCAGGCACTACGCGGAGTTGGCGTGCAGCCTGATGCAATCATCGGGCGCGCTGACCACGAGGTTGACCAGGACGTAAAAGACAAGATCGCTCTTTTCTGTGACGTTAAGCCAGAGAACGTCTTTGGTTTGCCCACGCTTGATAGCGTCTACAAGGTCCCGCTTTACCTGGAAGAGCAGGGCGTTGGCGAGACCGTTGTCAAAGCGCTCGGGTTGCCGGATGTCGCTCCTGACCTGGCCTACTGGCGCCACATCGCCGAAATTGAAGATGAGGGTGAGGAGCGGATGCGCATCGCAGTAGTCGGCAAATATGTCGAACTGCATGACTCGTATCTGTCAGTAATTGAAGCGCTGCGGCATGCCGGTTTCCACTATGGCCGCAAGATAGACATAGACTGGGTTTCTTCGGAGGAGATTGAACAGCAGGGTCCCGAAAGACTGTTGTCGTCCGCAATGGGCATCCTTGTTCCCGGCGGTTTTGGTCCCCGTGGTGTTGAAGGCATGATCATCGCCGCGAACTATGCCCGAGAAAACCGTATTCCTTATCTTGGCCTGTGCCTCGGGATGCAAGTCATGGTTATCGAATACGCCCGAAACGAACTGGGGCTCACTGGTGCCAATTCGCTTGAACTCGATCCCGAGACTACCGATCCGGTAATCAACCTGATGGAAGACCAGGCCGGGCTCGTTGCTACTGGCGGGACCATGAGGTTGGGTCAGTACCCATGCGTTTTAAGAGCAGGTACGCGTGCACGTTCAGCTTATGATGTGGAGCGTGTACAGGAGAGGCACAGGCACCGATACGAATACAACAATGAGTATCGGATACGTTTGGAAGAAGCTGGCCTTATCTGTAGTGGAACCTCGCCGGACGATTCCCTTGTTGAAATTACCGAGGTCTACGACCATCCGTTCATGGTTGGTTCCCAGTTCCACCCTGAATTCGCATCACGGCCAGATAAGGCGCATCCGTTGTTCAGGGAATTTATGAAGGCGGCCGGTGAAGTCCTAAGAGAAGGTGGACAGTATGAATTGCCCGCTGAGGAACTGAAACAGGTCACAACAAACAGCGTAGGTGTTGCCAGCGGAACGACTGCCGAGGAGTGATATCGACACGAAGTCGGATACGGGTAGTGTTGTTGGTGTTTGGCAGTATTGGTATAGTTAGACCAGATCGGCTGGTTGACGAATAGTTGACAGCCTTGTTCCTGCGCCGTCCTCAGTAGATGGCAATCCGGGGTGGAATGGCAAATCACTGGTTACCCAGTGACATAAGGTCATAGCTGGTTCAACCAGCCTTGCTCCCACCCTTTCCATTTCAAACCAGTCTGCCGCAACACAACGGCATACCGCGACTACGCCTCACACGGGCAACGCTCTACAGGTTTTTCGAACACCAAATCCCGATTTAACACTTATTCAGTCAGCCAGTAGTGCTGGGCGCGGTCCATCCGTGGATATCCAGCACTACGAATGAATCACCAACGACGGTGATTGCTACGGCAGCAGCCACAGGAGGATTCCACACTGCCACCCTCATCTACTCGTCCAACAACCCGCACCGGCACAGGCGCAGCGAACGGTCGCCGTCGCACCGGCGGACGTCGACGTCCAGGTAGCGGCGGAGGCGGTGCCCGTCAGGGTCGCCCCGTCGCAGGCCCCAGCGAGCAGGAACTTCAAGCCCTTGAGGCTGAACTGCCTGATCTTGGCAACCTTGGTGCGAAAACACTCGATGAACTGCGTGAGCTTGCGGTCAAGAAGAAGATCAAGCGAATACCGCAACGCCGCACCGAGATCATCATGGAGCTTCTCCGTGTGCTCGGCGAAGAGACAGAGCAACTACTGGGTGCAGGTGTCCTGGACATTCTGCATGACGGCTACGGATTTCTTCGCCCGCCCGGCAAGAAGGGCACTCCTGACGACATCTATGTGTCACAGTCGATAATCAGGCGGCATGGCCTGCGACAGGGCGACATGATCGCAGGGCAGCTCAGGCAACCCAAGGAAGGCGAGAAGTACTACGGCCTCCTTAAAGTTGAAATAGTTAATGGGCATGACCCGGAATCCAGCCGTCATCGTCCAAAATTCGAGCAACTCACATCCGTCTATCCAGACAACCAGTTGAAGCTCGAAACCACTCCCCGGCTCCTGGGCACTCGTCTCATAGACATCATTGCCCCAATTGGCCGCGGCCAGCGCTCGTTGATCGTGGCGCCGCCGAAAGCCGGTAAG
>JAURLM010000224.1 GCA_030831265.1 Chloroflexota bacterium | reverse complement strand
TTTCGAAGCGCTGAAGTCGTTGCTGGGAATGTTACCCGAATGTGCGCTGCCTTCAGACGATGTGCGTGCTCATCGTACCCCGTCCGGCATGGCGACCGACCTCTCAGCGCAGGCGCGGTCGAGCCTCGAGCGCTGGTATGCGACAGATATGGAAATCTACAACTGGTGTCGAGCGTTGCGCGTCCGCCGCAGAGAAGGCGGATGAGCCCTGGCCCATAGCCCTGCAGCGTGAGGCACCGTTTTCGCGGCCGCTACGAAAACATCACTCCGATCGGTCTTTCTTCGAGGTAAGCATGAACATCATCGACCCCGGTTTTGTGGATCTTGTGATGGGGGCGAAATCACGAGTGGATCTATGGCGGCGGATACTCACCACCTCTGAGGTACGCAGCATGGCGGAGCTTGGTGTCTGGAAGGGTGAATTCGCGAAGAAAATCCTCAAGGGATGCCCGGGCATCAAGAAGTATTACATGGTCGATCCCTGGGCAAATCTTCCTGACTGGAACAAGCCCTTGAACCACATGACGAAGAGATTCGACAAGGTGTATGCCGAGGCAATGCAGAACACGGCATTTGCTGCCAAGAAAATCGTGGTCCTCCGGGGAAGGACAAAAGAAGTCATCGACGGGATTCCGGACAAGTCCCTGGACTTTGCGTACATCGATGGCGATCACACACTGCGAGGCATCACGATCGACCTGATCAGGCTGCTACCCAAGATGAAGGACAATGCCCTGATCGCTGGCGACGACTTCTCGCCCAACCCTTGGCAGCACGATGTCCGGTATGAACCTACCCTGGTCTGCCCGTTCGGTGTCTATTTCGCAGAGGCCATGGATTTCCCGGTCGTCGCGCTTCCTTTCAACCAATTCGTGATGCAGAAGACAATGGCCGTCCCGTTTTCCTTCACGGATCCCACCGGGCGATACGCCGATCTGTCGCTGAACAGGATGTATGCGGAGCCCAAGCCCGCACCAAAGAAAAAGTCCGGGCTCTAGCACGTCCGCAGGCAGCCGGCGTTGCCGTTACCCACAGCGCGGTTTTGATCTATTCATTGCGCCACCGCACGAAGCGGGACCAGTGAGGGAACTGCTGATCCCCGTCTGACCGGCTTACCCTGTTATGGCGCGTGGGCCTGGCGGCTTGCGCCTTCTTTGCGGGAATGGCCTCGGCGAGTGTCCGCACAACATCTGCGAGGTGTCCGTCGAGGCGATCAATGTGGCCCCCTGGGACAAGGTTGTTGTGCTCAAGGGGATCCTGCTTGTGACTGTAGAGCTCGAAGCCCTGGTTCCAGTAGCGAATCAGTCGCCATTCGGCGGTACGCACACTCCACGCAAGCATCAGCGGAGCGTGCTGGATAGCAGCAGCCTTCACATCGGTCCGCTTGAAACCGTAGACGGAGACAACAGGCGGGTGGTCGGCGCGCGCGGCGCCATGAAGGACAGGTAGAAGATTCGTGCCCGCCCACGATTCCGGTGTCTGGATTTCCATCAGGCTCGACACCGTTTTGCCAAGGTCCACGTTGGAAACCGGCTCTTTGTGCTCGCCTTGGGCGATCCCCGGCCCCGCGAAGATGAGCGGGCTGCGAAGGGAGCGCTCCCACAACGTGAATTTGTGAAAGACGTTCCGTTCACCGAAGTGATACCCGTGGTCGGACCAGAGGACAATGTATGTGTTGTCGGCCAGGCCGGTCTCCTCGAGCCGGTCGAGCACACGCCCCAGCAGGTGGTCCGCATACGTCACCGATGCGAGGTAGGCGCGCAGGAAAGCGTTGTACTCTCCGCATTGGTGCAGGCGTTTGGCAAAGTCCGCGTTCTTCACGACTCTTCGACGCGCCGCGGGGGGCAATCCACGCGTTTCGATATCGGAATAGGGATCGAAGTCCCTCGTCCGCAATGCCGGTGCTGCGGCGACTTTTTCGGGATAGAGATCGAAAAACCGGCGCGGAGCAACGAACGGCAGGTGAGGCCTGTAAATCCCAAGACTCCAGACTTTGCCCCGCGCGCCGGGGCTCATCAGTCCGAGGATATGCTCGGTCGTGCGCTCGTCGTAAAGCGGGCCCTCCAGAAGCGAGGGTCCGTAATCGAGCATCTCAGCCGCCATGTTGAATGTCTTTTGCAAGACACTCTGGCGCATGTTCGGGTCACCCGGCGTTTTGAAGTAGCTGGTCCATTCGGATTCTGCGATGCCGCCGTAGAACATCTTGCCTGCACCGTGGGTCTCGAAGCCCGCGTTGCGCAAATGCCCGATCAGTGAAAGATCGTGATCCGGTTTGAAGCGGCTGTGCCAGTTCTGCTGGTTCGTGTAGATACCGGTATCCCAGGGCCATTTGCCGAACAGCACGGCAGTCCTGGAGGGAGAACACGCCGGCGCAGAGGCAAACGCCCTCGAGAAGAGCATGCCCGAACGAGCGAGGCGCGAGATATTGGGCGTGATCGCATCCGGGTGCCCACCGAGCGGCTCGACGTAATCGTTGAGGTCCTCGATGGAAATAAAAAGGAGGTTCTTCATCCGGGCAACGACAACGCCATACGACTTTGCCCCTCTTACCTGCTCGCTTCCAGAAACTCTGGGCCGAAGTACTTCTGGATGTAATCCAGGGTATCGGCGACCTCTCGCGTCAGGCGCTGGTGAATGCTGCTCGGGATATCGATGCTTCGGGTTGCGTTGACGGAAGATTCGAGGTCGTAGCCATCAAAGGGCGCGAGTCCGAGAAACGATTCGACCTCGCGCATGAATCCGCGAGGAGAACGTTTTATCTCTCCATACGGCATGACCTTCATACGCGAGTTTTCAAAGTAGCGCATCCATCGGGGCAGATAGCGCTCGCATGCACCGCGGCTCAATATGCCTGCCTGACGATCGATGAGTTCGTGCAGGCTTGTCTCGGATGCGTCGCCCCCTGCGCGGTATGCAGCCATACGAAGGTGGGACAACGCGCGGTCCACCGGATGGCGCAGGATGTATATGACCTTGGTTTCTGGCAGATTTCTGGACATCCGCTCAAGGCGCTTGTCCGATATCAACTCTGCGTAGGCCGGCGTGATCTCTCCCACCAAGCGTCCGTTTCTGTCCGGGCGCTCGAGCATCATCTGATACCACTCGGGCGTGAAGGGAGGTTCGGTGAGGGCGCGCTGCGCATAGTCCAGCAGTATCTGATCCTTGGCAGACGGGTGGTCCTGCCTCCTGATCTCGCGCATCGCGCGTCGCAGCGCCTTGCTGACGGCCGCTCGGGTCCACATCTGAAGCGTCGGGTTGCCGATCGAGTCGAAATAGTGAAGCTCCTTGATGATCGGCATACAGACGTCGGGATGGGTGCTCAACTGGGCATGCAGCCACGACGTACCTGCTTTGGTAGCGCCAATACCGAGGAAATCGGGCTGCCCGAGCGCAATCCGCCGATTCATTTGTGATCTAGCCATTTGTGCGCATGACCGCGATGCCGTCCGAGACCGGAGCGTGGCGATTCTAACAGGTTGGAGCGATGGGGTCGGGGGTCCCACCAGACCGAACTGCGAAGCGAGGGCGGGAATCTCGCCACATCGAGTCCTGCCTTTCGCACAGCGGTGCCGAGGCGCAACTCGCAGAACACATCACGCTTCGAGACGCACTCCACGATACGTGCCAAGGCATCGTGAGAGAACATGATGCAGGTGAGGGGCGCAAGACCGCAGGCAAAGGGTTGGTCTTCTTCGTCCAGACCTTTGACCTCTCGGAAATGGGCCCACTCTCGCGGGATGTCCTGCCCCTGGCGGGTGCTGACTCCTTGCCCGGGCAAGCGGATTTCACGCGCGGCAACACGCCACCGGCGCTCGTCCGCAGAACTGCGTCCGGGACAGGTATGATGGCATCTGGACTCGGCATGTGACTGGGTCGGAAAAGTCGACCACAGATCAACACTTCCTCCAGTCACATCAGCGCGGCGTCCGGGATGAACAACTCACAAGAATTGTTGAAAGGGCGGCGTGGCCTGCGCGGATTCCGTTGGGTCATTACAATTAAAGCATGCCAATAGGGACTGCGGCCCGTTACATGAATGCGTTGATTTTTCTTTCACACCACACGCAGCCTCGGACCCTCGAGGCTCTTGGAAAGTTGCGGGAAGAAGCGCCCGGTGATCTGCAGATTTTCCCGATCTTCGACACAACGGCGCGTCTATGTGAATCCGCCCGGCTTCCCCATGATGCCGTTTGCATCAACCTCTCTCAGCTTCTGCGCCAGTCTCCGTCTCGGGGGAGGAGGTCTCAGTGCAGTGCGTCGT
>JAURLM010000223.1 GCA_030831265.1 Chloroflexota bacterium | reverse complement strand
TTATTTGCCAACATGTTTTCCGATGCCAGTTCACGCTTGCTTTCCAGAATGTCGATCGCCGTGTTGAACTCCTGGGGATACATCCCTAGAGCACTACCCGGCAATACATTCCGTATATCTATCAGCACACCAATCACTTCAGACTTGGTTAACTGCCCGTCAACCGTGTCACGGGTGGATCCCACAAGGAAATTTTCGGCCGCTTGCCTCAACTGCCTCACCACTGCTTCTGCGCTTAGTCCATCAGGACCGTTTTCCACTCCAGATCCTTTCTCGTCAACGACGTACGTGTAGCGAGCAGCTACAGCCATCAGTCCCCCGGCAAGCAGCAGGCCTACCAGCAACCCGACCAACACTCCACCTACCGGATCGATCCATCCAAACTTGATTTTCTTGAGACTGGATTTGATGATCCCGGACACAATACGGCTGGCGATAAACACACCAATGAAAATAACTACGTATCCAATTGCCGTTGCAATTGCCTGGTTATCCACGTCCTTCCAGACAAGACTCAGCACTCTGCCAGCGAACAGGCCGCTCAGGAATAACGCCACATACAATGAGACTGCCATCAATACAGCGTCTACAAGCCCTTTACGAAGGCCCCAGAGCGACGCGATGACAATAATCGCAATCAGTATCCAGTCGAGAAAATTCACGGTGCCGAAATCCCTTCCGTGAGTGCACGATAAACCACGTGCAACTGCATGTGCCCGAACCGCACAACCGGAGTCTATTCAACTTCCATTACCAGACTGTTCCGAATACCGCAGCGTCATCAGTGGCCCAATCGGCTAACCCAACTCGCCCAACTGCTTAAGGACAATCTGTTTGCAGGTCTTATAAACTCATTGTGACTGTCCGCGTGTCTAGATAGAACGATAATTCGGAGCGTGAATTGAGCAACAATGGAGCTACGGCGATAGCAATAGACGGGCCAGCAGCAGCTGGCAAGACAGTAGTTGGCACTCGCCTGGCAAAGAAAATCGGCTACCGATTTCTCGATACGGGCATGATGTACCGGGCGGCTACAGTGGCAGCACTGGACGCAAATGCGGATTTCGATGACGTTGAACAGCTGGCGAAGGCTGTCGAGAACATCGACATCGAAGCGCGCTCCGGTGCCGAGGGCGACACGCTCATCTTCATTAACGGCGTGGACATCACGCCAAGACTACGCAGCCACGACGTGGACAGCAGGGTCTCAGTCGTCTCGGCAATACCCAGGGTCCGAGAAATCATGGTCGACGCCCAGCGCAAACTGGCCTCAGGTGGCGGAATCGTCATGGTTGGCAGAGACATCGGCACCGTTGTGCTCACTAACGCCGAGTACAAGATCTACCTGACAGCAACGCTTGAAACCCGTGCCGAACGACGTTTCATCGAGATGAAAGACAGGCCGGGCCAACCGCCTCTTGAAGACGTTCTTGCGGTAATGCGACGTAGGGATGACATCGACTCCTCTCGCGAGGCGTCTCCTCTGCGCCCTGCTGATGACGCAATCATCCTGGAAACCGATGATCTCACCGTGGAACAGGTTGTATGCCGGCTCACGGACATCGCAAAGGGCGTAACAAGTTGAGTTCATGGCTGTTCACAGCATGCAACGCAGCTTTTAAGACCACGTTACGTATTTTCGCTGATCGAGATATCCGGGGCAGCGAGAACATACCGGCACACGGGCCGGTGATCTTCATAGCCAATCATCTTTCCAACCTGGATCCGCCTATCGTCGCATCCGTGACCGGTCGAAAACCCGGTTTTCTTGCCAAGCAAGAGCTGTTCAAACTGAAGATCGCTGCATGCTTCTTGAACGCCTACGGCGCACATCCGCTCAAGCGAGGCACAAGCGACATCGGCGCACTGAGATGGGCAACCCAGCGTCTACGCCAACCAAACGGAGCCCTGATCATCTTCCCTGAAGGAACACGCAACAAAAACGCGGACGGAATGGGCAAGTCGCTATCTGGTGTCACTCAACTTGCCCTCATGACGGGCGCACCGGTCGTCCCAATCGGCCTGTACGGTTCTCAATCCCTGCAATCCATGCTCAAGGTATTTATTCCAAGGGCTAACCTCCAGATACGAATCGGGAAACCGATTGAACTGGTTGCCAGTAGAGACAAACGGCCAACCAGGGATGAGACGGAGGCGATGACAACCGAGCTAATGGTACGCGTCGCCAACCTACTCCCAGAATCCCAGCACGGTTACTATCGAGATATGGTGGGGACTCCGTTCACCTATACGCGTGAGTTTGACGCCACCCGATCAACGCAAACCTGATGCAGTAGCCTGAGGGGATGTCCTTTGTGCGGAATATTCGGATACACCGGCAGTGAACATGCTGCGCCACTTCTTGTTGGCGGGCTAAAACTCCTGGAATACCGCGGCTATGACAGCGCAGGAATTGCGGTCATGAACGGCTCGCGACAAATTTCACTCACGCGCCGAGCAGGCGGAACCGACAGTGTCGCCCGACTCGCAGCCGCAATTGACGAAATGAACCTCACGGGGACAACGGGTATTGCACACACCCGCTGGGCCACGCACGGCGAGGTTGCAGAACGCAACTCCCACCCGCATGCCAGTCATAGCGGAACAGTCGCAGTCGTACACAACGGCATTGTCGAAAACTATCTCTCACTAAAAGCCGAACTCAAACAGGCCGGTTTCCAATTTCAATCTGAAACCGACTCGGAAGTCATAGCTCATCTCATCGCAAGGGAGATAGACAACGGTTGTGACCTTACAAAGGCCGTTTGCAGGGCAATGAAACTTGTCGAAGGTGCGGCTGCGATCGTAGCCACCTCAGTCTCAGAACCAGACAAGCTTGTCGCAGCGCGGCTTGGCAACGCTGGAGGCATAGTCATCGGTGCCGCCAACGATTCATACATGGTCGCATCAGACATAGTCGCCCTGTTGCCACACACGAACCGCGTCTGCTACCTCGAAAGCGGCCAGGTCGCCTCAATTACGCCGTCGGAATTTAAGTTGACGACACTCGATGGACAACCTATCGCCATTGAATTCATAACAAGCTCTCGAAACGCTGACATGGCGGCCAAAGGCCGGTACCCACATTTCATGGCCAAAGAGATGGCGGAACAACCAGACAGCGTGACCGGAGCTATCCGCCAGCGGGTAGATCTCGCTTCCGGAAAGATTGCACTCCCCGAATTCACCCTGACCAAACAGGATGTTGAGTCCATCGACCGTGCTGTGTTCATTGGAATGGGCACATCTCTACACGCGGCCATGATCGGTGCATCTGCCCTGGAATCCCTTGCCCGGATCCCGGCACATGCCGAAAACGCTTCCGAGTTCAGGTATCGCAACCCGGTGCTGGAGAGCAGGACACTCGTCGTCTCCGTAACCCAGTCAGGAGAAACCGCAGACACGCTGGCAGCAATGGAATTGGCAAGAGACAGCGGCAGCCGACTGGTGACAGCGGTTGAGGCGGAAGGCACACAGGCAACTCGACTGGCCGAGGTCACATTGCCGGTGCGCTGCGGGCAAGAGATTGGCGTCGCTGCCACCAAGACTATGACAGCCACAATGGTCACGCTGACGCTGATGGCGGCTAAGATAGCATCACTTCGCGGACACCTTTCCACGGGCGATGAAGCACACCTGGCGAAGGCGCTCGCCGGTCTACCAGCGCTTGTCGGAACCGCTATTGAACGCGACCAGCCAATCCGTAAGCTCGCTGATGACCTTGCCGCCTACAAGCACCTGCTTTATCTCGGCCGCGGTGCGCAATTCCCCATCGCACTCGAAGGCGCTTTGAAGATGAAGGAAATCGCCTACATTCACGCCGAAGGATACGCAGCCGGCGAGATGAAGCACGGCGTGAACGCCCTGATCAGCAAGGATATGCCGACTATCGCTCTCGCACCTCACGACGCTATGTTCGAGAAGATGATCAGCAACGTTAACGAGGTCAAGAGCCGCGGAGGGCGTGTGATCGCCGTCACGACCGACGGTGATGACGTGATGGCGTCGCTGACCGACGATATACTGTACGTCCCTAAGACCCACCCGCTCTTCCAGCCGGTACTGAACCTGATACCCATGCAACTGCTGGCCTACTACACGTCCATCGCGCTCGGGCTTGACCCCGACAAGCCCCGTAACCTGGCCAAGACCGTGACAGTCGAATAGTTTTCCACCTGAACTGCGCTAACGTTATTTGTCCTTCGCCGCGCTTCCGTATACAGCGCGACAGGCGCAAACTAGGGCACTCATGTCATCACCAACTAACGCGCAAAGCCTCACTTTTCGGCAAAGAGTAACCGAGTCCGCCGGTGCCTTTAGCGAACTAAAATACCTTCGCTACTGGCTGGGTTCACTCGCGTCAGTCGGCGCCATCCAAGTGGCGCAACTCGGCATGGGCTGGCTTATAGCCACAGACCTCGGCGGCTCGGCAAAGACTCTCGGATACCTGGGCGGAGCCATTGCGGTTCCGACGATATTCGTGAACCTGTTCGGTGGCGTCCTCGCGGACCGGATAGACCGACGCGTGATCATGATGGTGATATCCGGTGCGACCGCCGCCCTGATGACGCTGCTTGCCGTTCTGGTGGTTACCGAAAAAGTGCAGATATGGCACATCGTAGCCATTGCAGCCGCACAGGGATTTTTCCAGGGCTTTGACGGCCCCGTACGTTCCTCGTTTTTCCCGCTGCTCATCTCCCGCAAGCACATGATGAGCGCGGTAGCCCTCAATTCTGTGATGTGGCAGTTCAGCAGAATCGTCACGCCGACGGTTGGAGGGTTTGCGATCAAGTACCTCGGCACGGAATCGGTCTTCTTCGCCGGTGCGATCGGGTGGATGACAATGTTCGTGGTCATTCTCAGTCTTGCGGTGGAGCACACGAAACCGACTACCAGGCGGAAGGTGATACACGAACTGAACGAAGGCATCGGTTTCATCACCAGCAACAAGTTGTTCGCCGTCATCATTCCGTTGACGTTCGCCAACATGTTCTTCGGTATGCAGTACCTCCAGTTGATGCCACTGTTCGCATTGAGGCATGGGGTTGACTCAGACGGTCTCGGATACCTGTTCATGATGCTCGGAATCGGAGCGGTCAGCGGCACTGTCCTCATTGGCAGACGCCAGCGCAGCCGTCACATCGGCAAGGTCATGATCGCCGGAACCTTTCTGTTCAGCCTGTTCGTGGCCGGTTTCGCGTTTGCGCCCAGCTATGCAGCGGCACTTGTGATGATGTATTTCGTCGGCATCGCAAATTCGGTCTTCCTGATCAGTTCAATGACCGCGTTGCAACTTAGAGTCCCCGCCCAGTTACGAGGCCGGGTGATGGGCATCTACACAATCACATTCAGCCTGATTCCGCTTGGCGGGATGTTGGGTGGCGGCGTGGCAGAAGTGCTGGACGAACGATGGGCGGTGCTCATCTCCGCAGCAGTGTTGAGTCTCATCGCAATATTCGTTTTCATCACCCAGCGTGAGGTTCGCAATTTGAGTGGGGTGGAGTTGGAAGCAGCGGAAGAAGAAGCAGCGACAGGTCGCACATCCTGAGTGCAAACATCACCGAAGTTACGGCACCGCCAGTGAACGCACCGGCCTCAACAAAGGCATTCGCATATCGCGAATACCGTATCTACTGGTTCGGCTCATATGCAGCCTTCCTTGGCCAACGACTGAACGTTGTCGCTCTGTCGATACTCGTTTACGACCTCACCGGATCCACGTTGTCTCTCGGCTATGTCGCAGCAGCCAACGCCATCCCAACCATCCTGTTTAACCTGTTCGGCGGAGTGCTGGCAGACCGGCTGGAAACCCGCTTGCTGTTACGGCTCACAGCGGTCGCCACGACAGCCATGCTCGCTACACTTGCGGTGCTGATTTCCACTGGCCTAATCCACGTATGGCATGTGTTCGTTTTGTCCGTCTTTTCAGGGATTGCCATCGGGTTCGACAACCCGACGCGGCAGGCCTATTTCCCGACACTCGTCCCGCCACGGGCCACCAAGAGTGCGGTCAATCTGAACGGAGCGATGATGGCTTCGGCTTCAGTGGTTATGCCGACTATCGGCGGACTGCTCATCGCAGGCTTCGGTACGGCAACCGGGTTCTTTGTCGCCGCTGCCGGATACGGGGCGATGACCATCTCGACATGGCTTCTACCAGCACGCAAGCCTGTGTTCGATGAAGCGCGCAACGTGTTTGCAGATTTCAGGGCAGGAATCTCTTACATCATCCATACCCGCATATTCGCCGTCATCATCGGCCTCAACTTCGCAAGCATGCTGTTTGTGTTCGGCTACATCCAGATACTCCCCGCGTTCGTCAATGAGTTCGGTGGAGGTGACAGGCAGGTCGGATTCACGTTCTCTGCCGCTGGAATTGGAGCACTAAGCGGAATCATCGTGGCGGGTAGGGTCAGGCCTGGACGGCGACTCGGCTGGATGATCCTTGGCGCGGCACTCGTCTTTTCGTCCCTCATCTTCGTAGCTGCCCACGTACAGTCTTATGCACTGGTGCTGCCGCTCGTAGCCATTGGACATTTCGGCAACGGCATGTTCATGATCAGTTCAATGACCGCACTCCAACTGAGAGTTCCCGACGAACTACGCGGGCGGGTGATGGGCATTTACGCCGTCAACCAGAGCCTTGCGATCCTTGGCGGTCTCTGGGCGGGCACGATGAGCGACTTTTTCGGCGTACGCTGGGGCATAGCGCTTGGGCCGGTAGTCGTGGTGACATTAATCGGCTTGATTGCGCTGACCCAGCGACAGGTAACGGGATTGCGTGACGATGTAGCTGAGCGCGCCATAGGCAAGCGCTTCGAAAAATAGTTTTGTGCCACGAACCCTGTACCAGTATGGTCTGACCAATCTGCAAAATCACAAGACACAGTCAATCAAACAGCCATGACCAACGAACAAACCTGCTCCTGCTGCACACCAGACCGCTCATCTGCGGAAAGCACCCAGTCAGCCACGTTCGCAACTTCTCGGAACCTACCCGTCGGCGACGCTTCGAGTGCCGTGAAGATGAAATCAGAACTTCGCACAGCGACGGTGTCGCTCGATGGTGGCGCCTATTTGATGGGAACGACGAACAGGCGTTTTCCAGCAGATGGTGAAGGCCCGGTCCGTGAAGTAACAGTGTCGCCCTTTGCCATCGCCACCCACGAAGTGACGAATCGACAGTTCGCTGTATTTGCACAGGACACTGGATACGCCACCGAAGCTGAAAAATTCGGCTGGTCCTTCGTATTTCACCATTTCGTCTCGGAAGAGAATCGCACAAAGGTGACGTCTGCCGTACAAGCAGCACCGTGGTGGTGGCAGGTACACGGGGCAGACTGGCAACACCCGCACGGCCCCGGTTCAAACTGGCAGGACGTGCCGGACAACCCTGCGGTTCACATCTCATGGAACGACGCCACTGCATTCGCTGAATGGGCCGGTATGCGTCTGCCCACTGAGGCTGAGTGGGAGTTCGCTGCCCGCGGAGGTCTTATCGGGGCCACGTTCTCATGGGGCGAAGAGCTTATGCCCGAAGGCAGGCACATGTGCAACATCTGGCAAGGCAATTTTCCGGATGAGAACACCGAAGAGGATGGCTTCCACGGCACAGCTCCGGTCGGTTCGTTCCCTACCAACGGATACGGCCTGTTCGATGTCGCTGGCAACGTATGGGAATGGTGCTCAGACTGGTGGTCAGCCACGTATCACACCAATGAACGCAAGACGACGCGCGTGAACCCTGTCGGGCCTCGGCAGGGACAGGCAAAGGTAATCAAAGGCGGCTCTTACCTGTGTCACGATTCGTACTGCAACCGGTACCGGGTTGGGGCAAGGACTTCATCAACTCCAGACTCATCAACCGGGAACATGGGCCTGCGATTGGCGATGGACATCTAGCCACAGGCCAGGGAACGAAAATGAACCCGGATTTTGGCCGCACAGCATCCGATTATTCGACGTACAGGCAAGGCTTCCCAGAAGATCTGTATGAGCTGCTGACAGAACTCGGTGTCAGGTTCAGCGGAGCAAAAGCCGTGGATCTTGGGACCGGGACAGGCACGCTTGCAAGAGGCATGGCGCGGCGCGGGGCATCGGTCACCGCCATCGACCCATCAAGCGCAATGACCCACGAAGCGGCACGACTCGACATGGAATGGGGTGTGTCGACGCACTACCTGAACACGTCTGCTGAAAAGACCGGGCTCGAATCCGGCTCGTTTGATCTCGTAACGTCGGGCCAGAGCTGGTGGTGGTTCGAGCATGACCCTGCACTGGCGGAAGCACAACGCATCCTGCGACCCGGCGGAATCCTCGCCATCTGCTCATTCGACTGGATACCAGAACCCGGCAACGTAGTTGAGCTGACAGAGCGCCTGATAAAGCAGCACAACCCTGCATGGAGTATGGGGGGAGGCGACGGGCAACACCCGGAGTTTCTCGTAGACCTCAAAGCGGGTGGTTTCGAGAGGACACGGAGCGACTCTCGCCGGGTAAATACGGTGTATTCGAAGACGGCATTGAGAGGTCGGATACGCGCCAGCGCGGGAATAGGGGCATCTCTGGAACCCGTCGAGGTGGCA
Source organism: Chloroflexota bacterium (assembly GCA_030831265.1). Classification (GTDB taxonomy): domain Bacteria; phylum Chloroflexota; class Dehalococcoidia; order Lucifugimonadales; family Lucifugimonadaceae; genus JAJCYX01. The sequence continues at coordinate 562 of JAURLM010000223.1, read as the reverse complement.
GCATTCGACGCTGAACTTGCCAGGGCCCTTGATGCTTTTTCAGCCGAAGAGTTGCTGCCAATCCCTCATGCCGTATATGCAGCCGTGGGCTGCAAGCTTAACCGCTAGTCGCTCACACAAAATGCAGGCACACGGCATCACAGTCGCAGTGGAACCCGGCATGATGTGAACAGGGTTTAACGCGTGAACACAAACCGGGAGTTCCCTGCTGTTCATCCGTAGTGGCATGACACCCTTGTACAGGAGCAGCCCCAATGGCGAAGGAAACCGACCGCAAAACAGCTTCCCGACTGGCACGGCTCTACTGCGAGTTGTGGTCTACAGGCGACGTGATGATAGCCGATCAGATTTTCCCTCCAGAGGCCACGCACGCAGCCGGTACGGGTCAACCGTGGGGTGAGTTCATCACGGCCATTCGACGGGACTTCCCGGACCTGGAACGTCCGCTGGAGCAGGCATATATCGACACAGACTCCCTCGTTATCCGCACCCGGCTGCGAGGAACCCACACTGGCTGTTCCGGCTTTTTCAAGTTCCCACCTACCGGCGTGAGGATGGACAT
>JAURLM010000222.1 GCA_030831265.1 Chloroflexota bacterium | reverse complement strand
TGGCTTCGGACACCTTTTGCGTCAGGGAAGTGGAAAGGTGTCGAAGTCCCGTGTCTGTCGAAACAAGGTAGCGTTCGCGGATTTCATTGAGCCGCGCGACTTCCCGCTGCACCTGTGACAGCCGTTCTGCATCGCGTTTCGTAAGTTCGGGCGCCGGGACAGCGACGATGATTGATCTGTCTGTTACGTCAGCCCGGTCGACTCGTTGCGATAGCGACAAGAGAACAAGTCTGAACATGACCTGTTCGGGAAGTTCCGCACCGAACCACGGTTGCCACAGGTCAGCGAAAATGATCTCTCCTGGAATGTCGAAGCCGTGTAGCGATACCGTGACGCGCTGAGGGGTGTCTATTAAGTCCCGCGTTAGTACGGGACTGTCCAGTTCATGAGATGGGCTTCCAGTTCGGTAGGCCATTCGTCACCCCCCTCAACTCCCGCTTATTCTCCAGGCATCTCCCCGGTGAGGAAACGGGCGAACGTTGCCTCGTCGAGCACAGGAACACCAAGGGATTCCGCTTTTTGCAGTTTTGATCCGGCATTAGCACCGGCGACAAGATAGTCGGTTTTCTTTGAGACGCTTCCAGCGGCCTTAGCGCCAAGTTGCTTGATACGGGCTTCTACCTGCGAGCGAGACATTAACTCAAGAGTACCCGTTACGACAAATGTCAGGCCTTTCATCGGGTGGTCGGCAGGCGGCTCTGGAGAAGCATCCACCAGCGTCAGTCCGGCGGCTTCCAGGGAGTCAATAAGCTCCATGTTGCGCGGGAGTTGCATCCATTCGTGAACTGTCTGTGCTGTCACCGGGCCGATGCCGTCCACCTGTTCCAGGTCCTCGACACTGGCTGTTTGCAGTTGTCTGAGCGTACGAAAGTGTCGTGACAGCCATTCGCCCGCCTCGCTGCCTACCCCGGTTATGCCCAGCGCGAAGAGCAGGCGGGAAAGTGGCTGGGCTTTTGATCGCTCAATGCCTTGCAGCAGGTTAGCGATCTTCTTCTCTCCCATACCTTCGAGTTCGGCTAGTTGTTCTTGCTTCGTATCGAGTTGGTACAGGTCACTGAGTCGGCTAACGATGCCGCTGCGAGCGAGATCCTGCGCCAATCGTTCGCCAAGCCCCTCGATGTCCATCGCACCGCGTGATGAGAAATGTTCAAGCAGCCGCTCGAATTGAGCCGGGCATTCAGCATTGACGCACCGAACTGCCGCGTCCTCTTCTGTGACCAGTACCGGTTGTTCACAGACCGGGCAATTCTCCGGGAACCTGTATGGCGTAGAACTGATGTCACGCTGGTAATCATCAGCAACTCTGACAACCTGCGGTATCACGTCCCCGGCGCGCTGGATGATTACACCGTCACCATCCCGGAAATCCTTGCGCTCAATCTCATCCTTGTTGTGCAGTGTGGCCCTTCGAATGGTCACGCCACCAACCTGTACAGGGTCCAGTTCCGCCCACGGGGTGAGGACACCGGTACGCCCAACGTTGACATGAATCTTGATTATCCGTGTCCGGGCCTGTTCCGCAGGAAACTTGTAAGCGGTTGCCCACCGCGGGTCCCTGCCGACAAAACCAAGTGTGCGCTGCAGGGCGAGGCTGTCGATCTTGATTACGACGCCATCGATGCCGTAGTCGAGTTCTGGTCGTTCTCTGCCGGCTGCGGCAATTGCTTGGGCTGCTTCGTCAACTGTAGATGCCCGGCGAGTCCACGGGTTCACGCGGAGTCCCCACCGCTTCATTGCTTGCAGCGCTTCCCAGTGTGTTCCTGGCAGTTCTCCACCTTCGGCATACCCGATTGAATAGAAGAACATGTCGAGCGGCCGTTTGGCCGTTTCCGAGGAGTCAAGCTGTCGGAGTGATCCCGATGCCGAGTTACGCGGGTTGGCGTAGGTTGGAAGTCCGGCGGCTTCGCGTTCCTGGTTGAAAGCTTCAAACGCAGAGTTTGGAAAATAGACCTCACCGCGTACTTCAACCAGCGTCGGTACATCGTCGCCGGAAAGCCTGAGCGGGATGCTGCGAATTGTCCTGACATTCGTGGTGACGTCTTCACCGCGAATACCGTCACCGCGTGTCGCCGCCCGGACAAGCACACCGTTTTCGTAGGTGATCGCAATCGCCAGACCATCGATCTTGAGTTCGCAAACCAGTTCAGCGGAGTCAACCTCTGCGAAGTCCAGGGAGCGCTTGTACCATGCCTCCAGTTCATCCTTGTCGAACACGTTGCTCAGGCTGAGCATTGGGACAGGATGGGTTACCTCGGCGAACTCGGAGGATGGCGGTGCGCCTACGCGCTGTGTGGGAGAATCCTGTGTCCGCAGCTCGGGATGTTCTGTTTCCAGTTGGCGCAACTCGCGGAGCGACGCGTCATATTCGGCGTCAGTGAGTTCGGGCGCGCTTTCGACGTAGTACAGGCGGTTCGCCCTGTTCAGAACCTGCCGGAGTTCGAGCGCCCGCGCCTGTGGATCGGTTTGACGTGTCATACGTGTCAGTTGCGGCCAGTGATAGGGCGAAAATGTAGGTGGCTGATGAGCCGAAATTATACCAGCGGCTCAGATTAGCCCGGAACTGATGTCACGTCCGGAGCTGTTCGGGCAGATATACTCGTCATCCGTTCCCTGCGAACAGCGGCGAAATACAGAAATTGAGATTGCACAGGTTGCGTGATGGCTGAAATACGACCATTCCGAGGAATCCGATATGCCCGCGTGCCCGGCTCCGCTCCTGGCGGTGACGGGGATCTTGCACTCAACCTGTGTCCACCTTTTGACGTAATCACACCGACCCTTCAGAAGGAACTCTACGAACGGTCACCTCACAACATGGTGCGGCTGGAGCTGGCTCGGCGTGGATTGACCGATGACCCGTACCTGTCCGCTGCTGAGACACAACGAGAGTGGATGAAGTCTGGGGTTCTTGAGCGGGATGTTGAGCCTTCCATGTATGTGATGGAAGAGACTTTCCAGTTCGCCGGACAAACTATGGTCAGGCGAGGCTTTATCTGCGCCGCCCGCCTTGAGGAGTATGACCGAGAGGTTGTGCTACCTCACGAAAATACTCGAACCGAGTGGGTGAATGACCGTGTACGCCTGATGGGTGCCGCACAGGCAAACTACAGTCCACTGTTGATGGTCTACCGTGATGATTTACGTTCGACGGTTGGAGGGGTGCTACGCGCCGTGGCCGGTGGCGCACCGACAGCAACTGCGAACCCTCCAGATATGTCTGCACTGCGAATGTGGCGCGTAACAGACCCCGGTACGCAGCACGTCCTGGCCCAGTCACTGGCAAATGCACAGCTTTTTATTGCTGATGGTCATCATCGGTATGAAGCAGCCCTTCGTTACCGCTCACTTATTCGTAGTGGTAGGGAAGTTGGTCATGATGAATCGATCAACTACAGGATCGTCTTACTTGTTTCGGTCGATGAGCCAGGACTAATCACTCGCGGCTACCACCGGTATCTTGAAAACACCAGTGATGCCGAACTCGCAGGGGTTAAGGGTTTGCTGAAGAACGGTTGCCAGTTGGAGCGATGGTCACCTCCGGCTGGATCGAATGAAGGTGTAGCGAATGCGCTCATGCAAGTACTCGGCAATCGCCAGGACTCCGAAGTGCGATTCGGGGTGATTGGCCTGGAACCAGGGTCATTCCACATTGCCACGGGTACGAACCTTCCCGAAGTTAACAACCTGCTGGAGGATTCGGAGTATTCACGGCTCCATGACCTGTACATAAACCCTGCGGTAGAGGCTAATCGGCGCGATGAGGTCGTGAACGTTCAGCATGACCTTGTACGAGTACTGGAGTCCGTGCAGAGCGGCGATGCGAAACTGGCTTTTGCCATGCGTCCGATTCCGATGAAGGATTTCATAGGTATCGTGACGCGTGGCTGGCGACTGCCGCCCAAGGCCACCAATTTCTTTCCTAAGCCGTCAGCGGGTGTGGTCCTGCAAACGCTTGAAGGCGATATCTAGTCAGATTGA
>JAURLM010000221.1 GCA_030831265.1 Chloroflexota bacterium | reverse complement strand
GCTGATGCCGTGCCGCTGGCGGTACCCTCGAATGCGATTCGGTAAATGCGGTACTTATGCGACTGCTCCAACAGCAGCGCTTCGAATTCCTGTTTCAATTTCTCAGGAAACTGGTTCAGCGTGTGACTGTGGTAAATCGTCACAGGCACTTCGGGTGATAGCTGCTTGAGCATCTCCGGCAGCCGCTTTATCGCGTCCCCACCAAAAATTTTCGGCGGGTGCTGGTGGGCAACAGCGACAGCAGCCCGGTGCAAACGCTTGTAGTAGTTGCGTTCCGGCCAGATGAGAGATTCAAGCCAGTCCATCTCCTGCGGGTTGTCAAATGCAATTGGCTCAAGCTCATTACCTATGATGGCTGCAAGCTCTGGGAATGGACGGTCGAACGGTGGAATTCCTGCGCCGCGACATTCGACAGAAACCTTCACATCGGAATCAGCCTGACCAATTTGCCTGCCTGCGAAGTCATAGCTGTAATAGGGAGCCAGCATCGTCAGCCCTGCAGATGCGCCAATCTCAATGTGCTGGAAGGGTCGCCCTTCAAGCCTACGAGACACTTCGAACCAGGCGGCGACCAGAGCGGCAGATCGGCTCACAATGTTCGACTGCACCGTGTGACTGCTGATAATCGCTGCTATTTCGGATTCGTGCGCAAGGCAAAATCGCCTGAAAGCAGGGAACGGATCGGCATCCATGGCTTCACCTCGGCCTGCTGCGTCGTATATCGCGAAAAGCGGGTCCCCAGGGCTGTTTCGCAACAGCAGGTTGACCGCGCCGAAGAACATGTAGGGAATCGGCTGGTCGTGGCGTGATCGGCCTGCAAGATCCAGCAATGATGAGTCACGAGCGATTGACCGTGACAGGCGTTCGTAAAGAGGTGATTCACCAGCGAACCACGCCTCTGCGTGCCAGCGGAATTTGCCTGCGACGCGCCTGCGATTCACCGGTGCATGCAACCCGAAGTCATATTTCGAAAGCGCCGCCACCAGGTTCAGCAGGATCTCTTTATTCACCGGTTACCGCCTTCGGAGCAAAATGCCAACCTCGCACAGGCGTGTGCCAGTTCACGCTTATCCTGAGATGTGAGTGTCGCAGATTTCCACCGGGTGCCGCCTGTGCTGTTTGGTGATTGGAAAAGAGACGAACGGCCCACACCAAAGCCCCGATAAGGATTCAGTCTCGTCCTGTGCCTGTGCGAATAATGCGTAAACGAACCAGGTTACGACCGATAGCACGACTGTTTTCAGGTGCTGGTAGTCCTATGCTAATTAATGTGTTGCACCACGCCTTGTACAAGTTTCAAACTTGATTACAGGTCAGAGCGGTGATGATCAGGAAATGTCCTAAATGAAGGTATTACTTACCAGCGCGGGCGGCAGACTGTCTATCGGTTTTACACGTGGCCTGAAGGCGGCGCCTGAACAGATCAGTCTCACAGGTGTCGATGCAGACCCATACTCGCTGCAGCGATCAGAAATATCCGAGCGATACCTGATCCCGCGTGCAAAAGAATCCTCCTACATCGACACGCTGAACAGCGTCATCGACGAGTGTGGTATCGACCTGGTTACGGTTCAGCTTGAAGCGGAACTAGTCACTGTCTCCGCAAACAGACACCTGCTCCACGCGCCTGTCTTTTTGCCAAGACACGAAACAATGGTCATCTGCGATTCCAAGTGGGAGACACATTCCAGGCTGGAAGCAGCAGGCGTTCCCGTGCCGGGAAGCATGCACATCAACAATGAAGCTGACCTTGAAAAGGCGTTCGAGCGATTCGGCCACAATATGTGGATCCGGGCGTTGAACGGCACAGGTGGCAAGGGTTCGATGAATGCCACTTCGCTGGCAGAGGCCAAGAACTGGATAAACCTCTGGAACGGCTGGGGAAACTTCATGGCGGCGGAGCTGCTGTCGAAAGAAACCTCGTCATGGGAATCAGTATGGAATAACGGGACACTGGTTGCGTGCCAGGTTCGCAAACGGCTCCGCTGGGAGTTCGCAAACCTTACTATTTCAGGAGTGACCGGCATCACTGGCGCAAGTGAGACTGTCACGGAACCCGAAGTGGAACGGGTCTGCAAGGCTGCAGTCCTTGCAGTTGACCCGAAACCACACGGCATCATGGGCGTGGACGTGGCATTTGACGCCAACGGCACACCGAAAGTCACAGAAATCAACGGCGGCCGCTTCATGAGCGGTGGCGTAATCCTGTTCGCACAACACGGGTTCAATTTCCCGTACAGCGCGGTGAAAACAGCAATGCAGGAAACCGTTAGCGATGCAGACATTGCCATCAACCCGTTCCCGGATGGCATGGTCTGCGTGCGTGGCGTGGATGTACTACCGACCATCACGACGCGCGAAGCCATCAACCGTGACATACGTGAAGCGAGAGACCGTTTCCCCGGTCACGACTGCTAATGAATGCGCGTGTTGCGATAGTCGTCACTGACAGGCTTCCAGCCAAAGCTCTCGACGGAGCAGCATCTGACGAATCACCACGACACTGGATTGCCGCGCTTGCGGATGAATTGAACGCGCAAGTCTTTGCCCCTACAAAACGCAGGACAGGTCACATGACCCTGCGCGGCATCAAGGCGGCGTGGTCCGCATTCAGGCGACGCGGGGAATATGACGTCGTGATAACCGATGCAGAAGCCGCCGGTTTCGCGCTCGCCGTGCTGTTCAAACTCACGAGAAGCAAGAAAAAGCTCGTCATATACGGTGAAGGTCGTGCCACACACAAAGGCCCGGACAGAATCGTGCGGCTGCTCGGAGTCCGCAACAAGGTGGACAGCATCATCTGCCTGGGCCAGGTCAATGCTGATCGATACGTCGAGATTCTTAACTACCCACGCGAAAAGATTCACTGCATCCCGCGCCCCATGGACCATCATTTTTGGCGCCCGCTTGACCTGCCAACCGAAGATTTCATCTGTAGCGCAGTAGGACAGGAATATCAGGATTACCCGACCCTGGTTGAAGCGATCAGGGGTACCGACGCACAACTTCATGTTGCCGGTACCGTTCCGTGGCAGCTCAAAGATACGCCGGATGTGATACCGGACAACATCACGTTCAAGCGATACAACCCTGTCGAACTGCGAGAGATGTATTCAAAGGCAGCGTTCGTTGCCGTCTCGCTGCGCGGTGACCGCGGCGGTCAGGCTGGTTCACGCGTTGTCTACGAGGCAATGTCTATGGGCAAGGCTGTGATCGCCACTCGCAGTCGAGGACTCATCGGGCTCGGCGTCATGTCGGAAGGTGAAACGTGCCTGTTCGTCGATTCAGGTGATGCTGAAGGCTGGCGAACGGCTATCGCAACACTTCGCAATGACCCCGCAAAGGTGCAGGAAATGGGTGCAAAGGCGCGGAAAGTTGTAGAGAACGGTGTGAACCTTCGTCAGCATGTCACCAGCGTCGCAGAGATCGTACGGGCACTCAGCTAACAGACGAAAACTTACGGCTGTAACCTGCCGTTCAGGCGATTCGCTGCACTCAAAAATTCTTGACCTATTTAGTCCAGAATTAGCTTTCGCTCTGTTAAACTTGACTGGCTGTTGACCCGCCTTGCAACCACATTGATGCGCCGGACAGTATGGAGCCAAATACATGGCAATAACTCGCGAAGATGTCTACGAAGCACTGAAAGACGTATACGACCCCGAAATACCGGTGAACGTTGTCGACCTCGGACTTATCTACAACGTAGAGGTTGAAGACGGTGACGTACACGTAGAGATGACGCTGACGGCACAGGGCTGCGGAATGGGGCCATACATTGCTCAGCAAGCAGAGTGGCGCGTAGCTGAGATCGACGACGTAGAAGACGTGCAGGTCGATGTAGTATTTGACCCGCCGTGGAACCCCGAAATGATTACCGAAGACGGGAAGCGCCTGCTCGGGATCGACTAGCCACTGCCCTTTTTCTCATCCAGCTAGAAAGGCCAGCGCGACTTCATGCCGCGCTCACAAGCATGACATCACCACGCAAACTTTCGCCGCAAGAAGAAGCCCGCCTCGCCCAGGTACGTCAACAGTTCCAACAGCGCAAAGCAATTTCAGACCAGCTTGGCCGCATCAAGAACCGCATCGGCGTCTACAGCGGTAAAGGCGGAGTGGGCAAGACCACCGTGGCCGTCAACCTCGCCGTCATGCTCGCCCAGGAAGGCGCAAACGTCGCCATCTTCGACTGTGACATCGACTGCCCGAACGTTACACGCGTGTTGCGAATTTCTGAAGGGCCGAAGCAGGATGACGAGGGCAGGTTCCACCCATCATCTCGCTTTGGCGTGAAGGTGATGTCCATGTCGTTCTTCCAGGAAAAGGAAGACGAGGCCATCATCTGGCGCGGCCCTATGATCCACAACGCCATCAACCAGTTCCTGCAGATGACCGAATGGGGCGACCTCGACTACATGATCGCTGACCTGCCTCCGGGAACTTCGGACGCCCCGCTCACGGTTATGCAAACACTGAACCTCGATGGCTTCGTCGTTGTCAGCACACCACAAGAACTTTCAGCCCTGGACGCCAAGCGTTCGATCAACATGATCAAAAAGATGAACCTGAATGTGCTCGGCATCGTCGAGAACATGTCAGGCGGAATCTTTGGCAAGGGTGCCGCTGAAGACCTTGCGGATGAACTGGATCTGCCGTTCCTCGGCAACGTGTCGCTTCGCGAGGAGTTCCTGAACTCAAAGCAGCCTGCGGTGCTGGAGTCAGACGCTGTAGCCGACGAGTTCTCGCACATCGCAGCCGGCGTCCGACGCGAGATTTCTGCACTCACCTAACCCACCGGCACCTGGAATCACTTTCCGATAAACAGCTTCACCGTCTCGTGCAGGCTGCGTGACCTGTCGATGGTCTCTGGTCGCTCATCCCCGATTGGCGAATCAGCAATCACCTGGAAAATATCAGCGCTGCCTTCATGCAGGTTTGGCGTAACACCCGCTGCGGCAAACGTCGAGGCGATCTCTTCCATCTCGCCAATCCACCGATGCGCCTTTGCAGACAGAGCGGCCACACCCTGCACCCGCTTCAGCATCTCTGGCTGCCTGGATTCCATCTCCGCAATAAGTTCGTCATACGTCCCCAGTGACTCAGCGGCAACCAGTGCTGCGGCATACAACGCCTGCGTACCCTTGGTCACCGATGCGTAGCACATCTTAATTGCGGAAGCGCGTCCAACCTCACCGCCCATCAACGGCACCGTAATCCCACGGCCATCCAACTCACCAAGTACCGCTTCATGTGGACCAGAAGCATAGAACCGTGGCGGCTTACCCCCACGCGGTGGGCTTCCGATGATCCCGGCATCTATGAACCTTCCGTCTGCAGCATCTATCACCGCTGCCATGCGTTTTGCTGTATCCGGTGAAACAGCGTTGCAATCTGCAAACGCAACTGGTTTACCAACAGTTCGAATCGCCTCTGCAGCACGCGCTGCAAGTGATTCCGCTTCTGACGGGACAAGTATCGACAGCACGAGGTCAGCGCGATCCATCACGTCATTCAACGACCCAACATCAATCAATCCCGCCTGTGCCGCCAGTGACTTTGTTCGCTCGCTCCGGCCATCCAGTGATGTGATCACTTCCAGGCCACTTGCATGTAGAGCGGCACCAACACCGCTTCCCATATCTCCGGGGCTGAGTATCGCTACTGTTTTCACTGGCATGTCAGACACCTCTTTCTTCGTAACTCAACACGACCACGCAAACCGTGCCACAAAACCAGTAACGTTGCGAACACCGTCGAAGTGACCTCGGACGATAGAATACTCTCGCAACCCGCCTGCAACTCATACTGGAAGCAGCGGTGACCGGATGAGAAGCACGAGGTGACATGGCAGAAGACGCAGCGGTAGGGCTGGCAGCAATCATCGTTATTGGCATCGCGGCCCAATGGGTCGGATGGCGCCTCGCTGTGCCTTCAATCCTGATCCTACTAGTTGCAGGTCTGATCGTTGGACCGGTGACAGGTTTTGTTGATCCCGAACACCTGTTTGGTGACCTGCTACTCCCCATCGTTTCCATTTCTGTAGCGATCATCCTTTTCGAAGGTGGGCTCAGCCTAAAACTTTCCGAATTGCGGCACTCTGGCCGAGCCGTAGTAAACCTCGTCACCATTGGACTCGTCATCACGTTCGCCGCTGCAACTGCCGCAGCATGGCTGATCTTCGACCTCGATTTCAAACTCGCCCTGCTGATCGGTGCAATCCTGACAGTAACCGGCCCAACCGTCATCGGTCCGCTCCTCAGGCACATTCGACCATCCGGCAAGGGGGCAGCGACCGTCAAGTGGGAGGGAATCCTCAACGATCCCATCGGTGCGCTACTTGCTGTGCTGGTCTTTGAAGCGATAGCAACCGGGGAACATGGCGGCTCCGTTTCCGTCATCGGCCTGGAGTTCCTGAAGTCGATAGGCGCAGGAATCGGTATCGGGGTACTTGGTGCCGGGATACTGGTCATGCTGCTTCACAGGTACTGGGCACCGTAATACCTGCATGAAGCGGTTTCTCTGTCCGTAGTCGTCCTGGTATTCACCGTGTCCAACCTGATTGCCCCAGAATCTGGCCTGCTCGCTGTCACGCTGATGGGCGTGATCGTCGCCAACCAGAACTACACATCCGTCAAGCACATCGTCGAATTCAAAGAGAACCTGCGAGTTGTGCTGGTCTCGATACTGTTCATCATCCTTGCTGCGCGGATCGACCTGTCAGTGCTCTGGGACTTTGCCCCGAGATCCGCAATATTCGTCGCCATTCTCGTAATTGTTGTCAGGCCAGTAGCAGTTTTCGTATCAACTACAGGTACCGGACTCTCACGAAAAGACAAGATCTTCGTCAGTTGGATGGCACCGCGCGGAATCGTTGCCGCAGCCGTTACAGCAGTCTTCTCACTGGGACTGGTTACTTCCGGGTATTCAGAAGCCGAAGACCTGGTGCCAATCATGTTTTCCGTTATCGTGGGCACCGTTGTCGTCTACGGACTGACATCCGGGCTGGTCGCACGCAAGCTGGGGCTAGCGCTGCACCGCCATGAAGGAATCGTGCTGGTAGGCGCTCACAGTTGGGCGCGGTCGATAGCAAAAGCGATCTCCGAAAGCGGGTTCCGCGTCGTGCTGATCGATACCGACCATGCGAGTGTCCTATCTGCGCGGGAACTTGACTTTGAGGCCCATTACGCCAGCGCAGTTTCAGATTCGGTGCTGGATGAGATTGACCTGCAGGGTGTTGGGAGACTCCTGGCATTAACTTCCAATGTCGAGATGAATTCGCTCGCCTGCCTACACTTCACGGAAGCCTTCGGCCGCAACGAGGTCTACCAGTTGCCCGCAACCGAATCGAATGATGCGACTGACCACGCTCCGGTAAACGAACTGCGCGGCCGGTTGCTGTTTGACCGAAAATTCTCATTCGAGTCGCTGCGTGACCATTTCGCAGCAGGTGCGCAAGTTGTCGTCACCGAATTTTCCAGTACGTTCACGTATCGAGAGTTCCAGGAACGCTACACAGGCAGCGCAACTCCCCTGTTCATGATCCGGGGAGGCGAAGAACTGGAAGTATTCACCGTCAACCGGTTTTACGAACCGGCCACCGGTGACAAGATGGTCTGGATGTACAGGCGTTCACAACCGGAACCCGAACCAACGGATCCGGCCAAACCGCTGACTGCAATAGCTGATGACACCGCCACGGCGTAAGCCTGGCATCCATTAGACGACACGCTCTGCAAGTACCTTCTCGATTATCTCGACAAAGGTTTCAATGGGCTGCGCGCCAACCACGCCGTACTTCCCGTCAATGACAAATGACGGCACACCGTTAAGGCCAATCATCATCGCCTCATCGTGCTGTTGTTGCATGAGCGCGTCATAGTGGCCTGACTCCAGCTTCGGCGCAAAAGCATCCCAGTCCAGGCCGCACTCAAGCATCAACCTCTGCAACACCTCGTAGTCGCCAAGGTTCTCCTGGTCTTCCCAGTAGGCGCGGTACAGACGCATGTGTAACGCATCCACTATGGACGCATCCGCTGTCTCGGATGCGAAGATTGTCGCAGCCTGCGCAGGCCGTGTGTATGGAGTGACGGTGCCGGGTTCCCTGCGCATAACGATGCCCTCCAGTTTTGCCAGGGCAGTAATGCGAGGCCATGTAGCCTGCCGGGAATCACCGGGACGCGGAGACCATACCTGACCCTCTGGAGGAATCTCCGGGTGCAAGAAGTAGGCGCGGTGTTCGATGTGGATTGGATACCGCGCCCGTATCTTTTCGAGCCGAGCCAGCCCGATGTAGCACCACGGTCATATGTAGTCATACCAGACCGTGAAGACCACCGGCTGTGTTGCGGCCTGCGTCATGCTTTCGTCCGTTCAACGACCCTTGCGCGTAACCACGTCCCTGATCGCTTTCCCCACAAGTGCTGGTTGACCTTCGCTCAGGCCGAAAACATGCAGCGTGATCCGGCTTGCGCCGTCCGGCACACGTGCCCAGATAGGCGGGTCGTACTCACGCAGGGCATCCACCACCTGCTGGTTGGTCATGCCGGTAACCGCCGGGTCTACATCGACGAAAACACCAAACGGCTGGTGACCGATGATGTTCTGGTTCATCTCGACCTTCACACCGGGCACACCCTTCAGCGGAGCCGCCATTTCGTTCGACATCTCCTCCGACTGCGCCAACCTGTCCTCGTGGTTCATGCTTAACCACCTGCGAACGGCAGCAACCACACCAACTATCTCCTGGCGGTCCATCTTCTGCGGACGACCGACACCGCGGATGCGCCGCGTCTCGTAGCCAGTGAAAGATTGAAGGCTGATCTTGTGAATCATCTCCTCGGTGCCCAGTGCGAACCCTGTGGAGTGCGGGGCACCCATGTATTTCGCAGCGATGCACTGGAAGTCAGCGCCCATCCGCACGTACTTGCCAAAGTTCTCCAGCGGGTAGATCTGACCAGCCGCATCTACCGTCACGTAGATACCTTTTTCGTGGCCTATCCGAATCAGAGTCTCCAGCGACAGGATGTTCGGGTCATCGGGATCCTGCTCGTGGGCGTAGTAATGAACAGCAACAGTATTTGGGCCAATCGCGTCGATCAGGTCCTGCTCAGTCGTGCCTTCATCAGTGCCGAACTCAACCAGCTTTGCCCCGGCGAGTTCAAGGCAGCGGTCATACCAGTAGCGCTGTCGCTTCTGGATCAGGATTTCGTCCTTCATGCCAGTGGTATTTGGCAGTTGCTGAATCTTTTCATCATCATCGCCCGCCATCATCGCGGCGGTGACAAGAGTGAGTGCAGAGCCGGCACCTGACGTGAAGTACGCGGCGGGCACACCTAGAGCGTCTGCAACAATCTTGCCTGCGGCTTTCTGAAGCTCAATCAACGGGATGTACGCGCTGTCCGCAGCGTCCATCGCCTCTTTGACTTCCGGGACGGGAGTTGAACCGCCTAGGAGGGTGACACTGCCGGTAGCGTTGATGACCGGCTTTGCACCGAGTTCCCTGTATATTGCGCCCCAATCAGACGTGACCATTGCAGTCTCCTTCACGGAAAATGTTGCCGTCGCTTACCACCGGTGGAAGTGTATTCCTCCAGGTGACCTTATCTGAACTACGATTGGCGCAAATGGTAACCGGGATTTACCAGAATGGGGGCGCACCAACGGGCCGCGATGCGACCACCACGTTGGATTATCATTCCCGAGCACCCTGAACGCAGGTTGTACGAAGGCCCCAATCCTCAATCACCACACACCGAGAACCCGGCATGAAGATCACAAACGTCAACGTGTTTCAGCTTGAAGGACGAATGCAAGAAGGTCTTGCCGTCTGGTACAGCCTGAAAGACGGGATGCCAGACCGGACAGCACGCCCTCACCGCGAGACTTTCGTGGAGATAGAAACTGATGAAGGGGTCAGCGGTATACAGTTCGTCGCTTACGGAACAGAGCGGGACATCAAGCATGCCGGTGAACTGCTCATCGGGGAGAACCCGCTTCACACTGAGGCCATCTACGAAAAACTGTGGTCGGTCGTTGACCTACGACAGCGCATGCCCGTCATCTCCGTGCTCGATCTGGCCCTCTGGGACCTTGTCGGCAAGATTCGCAATGCACCCGTCTATGAACTGCTGGGCGGCCCAACCCGTAAACGAGTGCGAGCCTACGCGGGGATGCTCGGCTTCAACCAGGACCCTGGAGCGGCCGCAGAAGCATCGGTCGAATACGTAGAAAAAGGATTCACTGCCCTGAAGTGGTACCTGCGATACGACGGCAGTCATGGCCCGGAAGGGATACGACGTAATGTTGCCCTGATCAAATCCGTCAGGGAAGCGGTCGGCCCCGATATCGAAATAATGGTGGACTGCTTCGCCCCGAACTCACGCGCCAACTCTATCCTGTGGGTAACAGAACTGGCTCGAAAGCTGGAGGAGTTTAACCCGACGTGGATCGAGGAGCCGTTTAACTTCGACGATGTCGACTCGCACCGAAAACTGTCCGAAGCAACAACCATCCCGGTGGCATTTGGTGAACATTTCTACACGCGCTGGGACATCAAGCGGATCATTGAGCATGGCAACGCAACCATCGTGCAGCCTGACCCGATCTGGGCTGGAGGTGTTAGCGAGATGCGCCGGATCATGGCGATCTGTTCGACCTACGGCGTGGTGGTCGTGCCCCACGGGAACGAATCCTGCCTGAACGCAGTTCACATCCTGTTTTCGCAGCAGGAGCGCAACTGCCCGCTGGGTGAATGGGGAGTCCGCATCAACCCGAACAGCCAGCACTTCTACAAAGAGTTTTACGAACCGGTAGACGGCTATTACCAGCTACCGAAAGGCCCTGGCTTCGGCAACGAGCTCGATCCGCAGAAAGTTGTCACGCGCACGGAGTTGTAGGCGGAGTTGTCTTAACAGGAATCTCCGCACATGCTCACGGACCAATCTACATCGAAAATTCATCGCAACTACGGGATGAAGAACGGTCAATGGATATACTTGCAGGGCACAGGCATGGAGCAACACTCGCCATTTTCCCTGCGCCTGCCAGGCATCGGCCAACGTTCACCAACCCAACCAGCTCCTCATGCCAGAAAATCTCTCAACGATGGAAGCCAAACCCCGGACTATCCGGCACTCAGGACACAGCGTCGACGCTGTTGAATGGAACACCGAAGCACAGGAAACCGCCATAGTGGTCGTCGTCGACGGTGATGTTCTCGAACTTGTGTCGCCGCTGGCGCACATGTTGATGGACACATTCCGCGTCATTGGCATCTCGCCAGAGTCTGCACAGGACGCAGTGACCGTCGTCCAATCCCTGACGGAGCCAACGATCCTGCTCGCACAGGGAGACGCTGGCAAGTTGGCATGTGAAGCTGCCCTGCTGGTTCCAGCTGCAATCACGGCACTCGTGCTTGCAGACTATGCGCCACGCGCAGGCAGCATTAACCACTCATCGCTTGCCATACCCGTCCTGGTATTCCACGGACGCCAGAGCGCTGCCGAAACCCACGCACAGGCGGTTCGGGTGCATGAAGAGATTCCCGGTAGCCAGCTCATCGAGCTGGACAACTGCGGTAGCCTGCCGACGAAAGATTTTCCAACGCAGCTATCCGAATCTGTCCGCTGGTTCCTACACGAGATGGGCAAGCCGCATATGCAGTTCGCAGACTTCCCCGGTTCAGAAGCCGAACCGGTAGACCCGAAAGCCTAGCCTCCCGTCCTGCCCTGCATCAGCGGCAGTCCGTCAGTGTCCACTTCATGCACTTCGAGGTTGCCTACACCCTGTTCCGTGACGTACAGCTTGCCAGAACCCTTCGGGCCGAACGCAACGTTCGTCGGCGCGGGGCCTGCCAGCGGGATTCGGTTCACAGCCTTCCCATCCGGCCCCAGCACAGTCACATCCTGCTGCCCGACCACGGCGACGTACAGGTTCCCATCTGTGCCAAAAGCCATGCCGTCCGGCCCCCGGAAACCTATCGGCCCGCGTGATTCGTCTATCACCGAACCGAAAACGTCATTTTCGCTACTGACCGCTCCGTTCACCCACAGGTGACGGTAGATGAGACCGGACTGCGTGGCGGCGACATAAAGCGTGTTGTCCGCACCAAACGCTATGCCATTGGTGAAGTCATAGCCGGTCCCAATGATCTTGCCATCACCGGTAGACGGGTCGATGCGGTAAAGCCGACCTTCCGTCGGCTTGCCCTGTCGCTCCGCCGGAGGCACGTCCCGCCAGTCGTCCATGCGAATACCGGAGTCCGTCATGTAAAGCATTCCGTCCGGGCCGAAGCGCAGGTCGTTCGGGAACAGGAACTCTTTTCCCTCGCAGGAGGTCGCAACTACCTCGACTTTGCCTTCCAATGTGACGTGCAACAGTGATGGCGGGTTCACGGACTCAGCGACCCACAGCGTGCCGTCTGCAGCCAGTGTCATACCGTTTGGTCGGCCAGTCTTTGCAATGACACGACGCTCTTTACCGTCCGCGCTCAGCCACAGTATCCAACCCCGGCTCGGATGCATTTCAACCAGGCAGAAACTTCCGTCCGGCAGCAGAACCGGGCCTTCAGGATTCAACAGATCGTCGACAAAGATGGTCATAGCATTCGCTCACTCACATGGTCCAGTGGTGCATCGAGATTTCCTGCGAATGATATTCTCCCGCAAACGAAAGCACCTCCCCGCAAGTGGTACGCTTGCGCCGCGGCATCAACGCTGCAAAACCGCAACATGACGGAGCATCGCCTTGAAGATCAAAGAGATTCGCGCATTCCCCATAGACGTAACTCCGAAGATGAAGACGAAACCGCGGGTCCCGCAGCTTCCCGGCGACACCAGTTTCGTCAGCCCCATGCGCCGCTACCCGGAGTTCTCCAAAGCACAGACTGCTCCCGGGCGAGGCAACTGGACGCGCACAGGCTGCCTTGTAACCGCTGAGGACGGCACGTGGGGTTTTGGCCTGACGCTGTTCAGCGGACCTGTGACTTCGATCATCAACGATCACCTCGCGCCAATGCTCGAAGGCCAGAACTGCATGGCTATCGAGAAGATGTGGGACATCATGCAGCGTTCGACGTCCTCTTTCGGGACAGCGGGACTGGTGAGCTACGCCATCAGTGCGGTGGACAACGCGCTCTGGGACTTGAAGGGCAAGGTTTTGCAGCGCCCGGTGTACGAACTCATGGGCGGCCCGCAGAAAGAGAAAATCTTCTGCTATGCAAGCTGCACGGACATGTCATACGGAGTCGAAAACAGCATCGGCTGGTTCCTTGAGCTGGGCTTCAAGGCGGTCAAGCTGTTCCTACCACACGGGCCTGAGGAGAACTTGGACGGACTGCGGCGCAACGAGGAGATGGTGGCAAAGACGCGTGAGCAGGTTGGCGATTCCGTAGAGATCGCAGTCGACTCCTGGATTTCGATGAACGTGGAGTACGCGGTCAGGCTCTCCGAGGCACTGAGACCGTATCGCATTAAGTGGCTTGAGGATTCGTTCACGCCTGAAGACCTCGGCAGCTACACACACCTGCGGCGGCGCGTGCCGCACCAGACAATCGCAACCGGTGAACACTGGTATTCGCTCCAGCCCTTCGCGTTTGCCTGCGCAAACGGGCTGGTGGACATCCTGCAGCCTGACCCTCAATGGGTCGGCGGCCTCACCGGCGTGATGAAGATATGCCACATGGCGCAGGCGCACGGCGTTTCGGTGATTTCGCACGCAGGCATGAACTACCCGTACGGGCAGCACGTTTCGTTTGCCATGCCGGCGATCATGTGGGGCGAACGGTCGGAAGGCGTGTCACCACCCGGAGTGCCGCTTGAAGAGCGCGTGGTGCTACCGGGAACGCCTGTCATCAAGGATGGATACCTGACACCGTCAGAGGAGCCGGGTTTTGGCTTCCGGTTCACCAAAGCATGGCTTGAGGAACGAGCGAGATAAGCAGCCGCAAGTGCTATGCTGTACGTGACGTCTAGCTCTCTGTCATCCCGACCATAGCGGAGGGGTCTCACTTCTCGACATCCCTGAACCAGCCGCGCCTCCTGAACGTCAACTGCTAAATCCCGTTGGCGGCCATATCTCACCGCTATGGCTTGGATGACAGGAACGAAGCCTACTTCGCTACCGGCTCCGCAAACTCTGAGTGGAAGTGCATCGTCACCCACATGTCTGACGGGTTTACGCCGATCATGTCTTCCTCGTGCCCGCCGGAGCCTGCAAGCAACGCTTCCGTTGCAGTGAACGTCACGTCCCAGTCGGCAGCTGTGACCCAGCCTGTCTGCGGGTCGAGAGTCAGCGTGACTGTATAAGGGCCGAACAGAATGCTTGAGAAAGCGGACGCGGAGTCGCGTTGCGTCGCGTCAAGCTCTGCGATCTTGTCTGTTAGCGTGGCCGGGTCTTCGCCAAGAATCGGGGCTAT
>JAURLM010000220.1 GCA_030831265.1 Chloroflexota bacterium | reverse complement strand
TCACCTACCTCTTCGATGTCGGTTGTGCGGAAACTCTTCTGAACGGTGGTTACGCGTGGGTGTGGTGGCTCAAGTTCACGGGAGAAATACGGTTTGAACGGAACCATTCCGGCTGTTGTGAGCAGAAGAGTAGGGTCCCCGGACGGGATGAGCGACGCGGATGGCAGGCGCAGGTGATCTCGCTCCTGGAAGTACTTCAGGAACGCCTCGCGTGCCTCATCTGCCGTCATGTAGTTCATTTTGGTCTCTCGCCGTTCAGGTCGTTGTTTGGTTACGGATGGATTCTACTTCGATGACATGGGGAACATGCCCTGAAGTGGAGTATGGTCTTCGCCCGTGGACTTAAAGGGGGGCTTCCTGTTTATGAATGCCCAAACTTGAATTTTAGGATTGGCAAATCCGGGCGTCAAAACCATGAGTTTGCGACTCAAGGATATATGTGACCCACTCCGCGAGTAAGATAGCGTCTTAAACGTAAGTCTGGCGTCATTGGACGTTGCCGGGCTGCACCGCCGCCGCAAGCACGTTGGGTAGCATATGCCATCTCAAGCGGCCGACCAGCGCGGGGAACCTTTAGAGGCCCTGTGCGCCGATCTAGCTGCAAATAGACATCTCATAGTAGCGTCAAATCGCGGGCCGCTTTCCTTTTCGGAATCGCCTGACGGACATCCCGACGCTGTCAGCCTGGCAGCTGGTGACCTTTCGCATTTGCAGGAGCTGATTCAGCTTACCTGGGTTTCCGCGGCGGTTTCCGGGTCTGACCGTGCCGTGGCACAGCAGGCGGCAGGTGGTCTCGTTACTACCGGGATGCCGCATGGTTGGAACGCCCGGTTCGTTTCTACTCCCCGCAGGGTCTATCACCGGTTCTACAACACAATCTGCAACCCATTGCTGTGGTTCTTGCATCACCGGTCTTGGGGATTCACGCATACCCCCAACATTGACCGTGAGGCCCACAACGCATGGTCGCAGGGAATGGTTCCTGTCAGCCGGGCGTTTGCTGACGAGATTGTTGCTGAGGCTCAGCGTGTAGGTCGCCCGGTTGCCGTGATGATTCGTGACTATCACATGCACCTGGTGGGAGGAATGATCCGGGAATCGCTACCGGACGCGGTCATCCAGTACACGCTCGATGTTCCGTGGCCTGGTCCGTCCGATTGGATGATGTTGCCAGCGGCATGGCGATCCGAGATTTATCGTAGTCTGTTGGCCTGTGATGTGATCGGCTTTAAGTCTCAACGGGACATGCGCAACTTTGTCGCAGGGGTGCTGGAGTTTGCACCGGGTTGCAGCTACGAATCCGATGACGACGTTCTTACAGTCAACGATGGGCGCAATGTGTTGTTGCGATCATACCCACCTGCCCCCGATCCTGATGCACTGCATGCTGCGTCTGACGCTCACCGCACGTTGGCTTTTCAAAAACAGATACACGAGCCAGGAATACACACGCTCGTAACGGCAGAGCGAGCAGAGCCGCATAAGAACATCGTCAGGGGAATCCGCGCCTATGGGGCGATGATCGCTCGGAATCGAGAATTTGCAGCGAAAACTCGATACATACTCGCGCTTGCGCCCCCACCGCCACATCTCGCCCAGTATCGCCGTTACGTTAAGGAGATCGAACAGGCGGTACGGGAAGTGAACGGACAGCATGGTCGCCGAGACCACAGACCAGTCGAGTTGATCATGGAAAACAACTATTCGATGGCGCTGGCTGCGATGCGAGCCGCAGATACTCTCGTGGCGATTCCACTGGCGGATGCCGAGTGCCCCACAGCGTTCTCCATGCCGCTCATCAACACGCAAAATGCTTCGATGATACTTTCAGAAACATCGAGTGCCGCCGAGGTTTTCGGAGTTGCGGCTAAAGTAGTGTCACCTGCTGATGTCGAAGAGATTGCAAATCTGATGGAACACTCAGCCAGAACCACGACACAGGGACGCTCAACCCAATTCCGAACACTGGAATCAGTGGCATTGGGCCTTTCACAGCACAATGTGGTCGCAATGCAGATGCGGGATCTGCTTGGCCTGCGCCATCAGCTAGAGCTAGCCGATCAATCGTCCGTTTGACCGGGAAGTCGAGTCTCTGAGCCGGATTCCCGTGTCATCTGTTCGTTTGCTGCCAGTGCCGCAAGGGCCATTTCAGCCAGCATCGCTTCTCGTTGTTCCGGAGTCAACGTTCCCGGCTCGGTAAAGTCATCGGCCGTAATTTCTTGTGGCTTCTGCGCCGTAGGTGCGTTACCGTCAGCCGGGGGAGACTGCTGCCACGGCAATGCTGGCTGATCCACCCCCCAGTACAGCGTCTGGTGTGGGAATGGAATCTCGATGCCAACCTCATCGAAACGCTGCTTGATTCTCAGCCGCATCCAGCCGGCGAGTTCCCATTGCGTGAGCGGTTTGCAGACACCGAGCATGCGAACCGTTATCTGCGATGCATCAAACGCCTGCAACCTGAGCACCTTTGGCGGATCAATCACCTTCAGACCAAGTTCCGGGTGATTGCCCAGTTCCTGCCCAATTTCATTGAGCACGCGGAAGACGTTCTCCATGTTCTCTTTGTATGCAACGCCGATATCAAGGACAACCCGCGACCAGTACTTTGTGAAGTTACTGGTTGTTGTTATCTCTCCGTGCGGAATCGTATGAACCTTGCCGTCCAGGTCTCTCAACACCGTGCGACGGAGGTTGATTGATTCGACAAGTCCCGCTATCCCTGCGATCTCTACCACATCTCCCTGGCGGTACTGGTTCTCAAGCAGGATGAGCGTGCCGGTGATGACATCTCGCACAAGGTACTGTGCCCCGAAACCAAGAGCGATTCCGGCTATACCAACACCGCCGAGGACAGGGCCAATCGGTACGTTGAATTCAGTCAAAATGGCGAAGGCGACCACCAGTACGATGATGACGTTGATTGCTGCGACAAACACCGCACCAAGCGTCTCTGCCCTTTTGCGAGAAGCTTCGGCGCGATCCGCAGCGTCGCGGCCATCTCGGATGACTTTGAGCATTAGTTGGGGGATCAGGCGCCTGGCGAGTCTCATGCCGACCCATGCGAAAACGATGAGCAGCAGGATTCGTACGCCACCAGTCACGACCCACAGTGCCGCATCGGTTCCCAGGTTAGAAAAGAAATCCAGGACCGGTGCTATGTCGCGGCCGATGACAAAAAGAATCCAGATGACCGCGATAGTGCCAATCACCAGTCCCGGCAGGATGGTACTGATCAAGCGGTTGACGCTACGAACAGCGACTCCATCTTCTTGTATAGCGTCGGAAGAGCCTTCGACGTTGCGTACTGCCGCTTGAAATTTGCGACGAATATATAGACGGACTACGTACCACGTGACGAGGGCTCCCAGCGCGATGAGGATCGCCCAGACACCATCATCGGCCATCCACGCGAGAAACGTGCCGTCTGCCGGATTGCCGAACATGTCGCGGAGCAGTGATTGTGAGGAAGTGTTGTTCACGGGAATTGAGTATATAGGCGTCTGTGATGAGTCTTGGTAGTTAACGACAACTAATTGCTGTTGTCGTTCTGCCAGAGAGTCAGGAATGATCCGGGAGAACCCTGTATCAGTTGCGCCATTTCCCGTTGCCGAATCTTGTCCTCAGCAGCGCGCTCTTCGCCAATTAGCCTTGTGAGTTCAGCATTCAGTCGGGTCAACTGAGATTCAGAGAGCGATTTGTTGAAAAGGTCGTTCATTGCCACGTTGAGTTGTTCTGGAGCTATCGACAGCAGGCCGCGTGCAAAGAAGAGCACGCCGATTCCACCTTCAACGTTTTTCGAGTCGATTCCTGCGGCGTGATTCAGCCTGCTGACTACGCGTTTCAATGATTCGGCGCGTACGAGCGTCTCTACTTCTTGCGGCAGTCCGATCATCTCGATCAGGCCGGCATCATCTTTATTCAGCAGAGCCGAAAAGCCTAGCATCACCTGAGTGCGGAATTCTTCCGTGAATATGTCTTCAAACGAAAGAACGTGTACCGCCGGTCCATCTGGCAGAACGGAGCGCGCGTCTATGACGACGAATTCGCTGAGGTGAGGGAAGACGCACATTGTGATGCTGGCTTCCCGTTTGTTGCTTCCACTAAACATAAGGAGAGGAGAAAGGATGAATTGCTTACGTCACAAGAACCTGCATCCATCATACCTGTGAACACGCCACATGCATGGCCAGGATGAAAGTCACGCAGGGAGGAGATGTGTAGCGTCACTCTGCGGTCGTGGCGGCTGGATCAAGCGTGTACCGGAAGTTGCAGTGAGTTGCGCCATGCATGATGGTCTGCGTGCGAGTGAGTTTTATCCGAGAGTTGAACCCCTGGGAAAACTCGAAATCACGAGTGCATGAGAATATGTCACCAAGATCGCCGTATCCCATCTTGCGATACATGTCAGCATATCCGCACCGTGTGACGTTGAACGAATACGCGTTTGGGGTACGTTCCAGTTCCTCTACATCCAGTGCGCCGCCCTTGCGCCACGGGTCCTTGTTGGCAGCGAAGGTTTCGAGGTCATTGTTGCCAAGAAAATCCGCCATCTCTGCGCCCTGGGCTCGGGCGATCTGAGTAATAACTTCCCGGGCAGTCTCCCGCGTCGCATCTTCACCGAAGCGCTCTTGAAATGCCCGCAACATTGGGCCAAGCACAGCGGCTTCAATACGCCTGCGTTCAAATACGCCAAGACCGGACGCACCGCCGACTGGGTTTTCTACGGGTTTGTCAGGCATCGGCAACGTCTCCTTGATGGTTCAGGCCGTTTCGATGCTCATTGCCACCGCACCGCCACCGGCGTGACATATCACTGCCAGTCCTTTTCGCCCGGCAACGCGCCGTAGTCCGTAGAGAAGTGTCACCAGTATCCGGGCACCGCTTGCGCCGATTGGGTGGCCCAGTGCGATTGCTCCCCCACGGGTGTTAACTCGTTCGGCGTCCAAACCAAGAGCGTCTTCGTTTGCCAGGACCTGTGCAGCGAATGCCTCGTTCACTTCGAACAGATCAAATTCATCCAGTGAATAACCGGTGCGCTCCAGTAGCCTGGAAACGGCCAGCCTCGGTGCATCGAACAACATGCCGGGATTGTTGGCCGCGTGTGCGTATCCGGTGATACGGGCCATTGTGGAAACCCCCGCTGCCCCGGCTTTGCGGTCAGAAACTACCACAAGCGCCGCCGCTCCGTCGCTAATCTGCGAAGAGTTGCCCGCGGTAACCGTGTGGCCGGGAGGGAATGCCGGAGAAAGCGTGGCCAGCTTCTCCTGCGTAGAAGCGGGCCGAGGCCCTTCATCAGTGTCTACCGTGGTCACTTTTCCGCGGCGATCACGCACATCTACGGCAACAATCTCATCTCGAAACCAGCCTTCGGCAGTGGATGAGGCAGCAAGGTTGTTGCTGCGTACAGCAAATGCGTCCTGCCTCTCACGGCCAATGCCGTATTTGTCATTGATCGCTTCTGCTGACCCACCCATGTGACGGTTCTCAAACGGACACCACAAGCCATCATGGATCATCGAGTCAACGAGATTGGCATCACCGAGTCGCTGGCCTGTCCGACTGTTCATCAGCAGGTGCGGCGCAAGGCTCATGTTTTCCATGCCGCCGGCAGCCACGGCATTGACTTCGTCAAGTTGAATTGCCTGTGCAGCAAGGATCACAGCCTGCAGACCTGAGGCACATGCCTTGTTGATCGTGAGTGCGGATGACGTTTCTGGTATTCCTGCCCCAATGGCCGCTTGCCGTGCCGGGGTTTGTCCCAATCCGGCAGAAAGCATGTTGCCCATCACTGTGTATTCGATGTCTGTGGAAGGGATGCCGGAGCGTTCGATGGCCTCCGACAATGCTATTGAGCCGAGTTCAGTGGCTGGAGTAGTCGAAAGACCACCGCCAAACCTGCCAATGGCAGTACGCGCAGCACCTGCGATAAACACATCTGACTTGAGACTGCCGGACATGAGATCTCCGTTCAGTTCTTTGCTGTTAGTCCCGGCGGCTGGAAGGCGATGTGAGTATACGACGCTGTGAGCCTGTGCAATCACAGTTTGTGCAGCGCAGGTTAACGTGTATCCATGCGAACGGCGATGGCATCTGCGCCGTTGCTCGTGATTCCCATTTCACCGTGCTTCAATCGGAGGGCGTCTTCACCAAAAACCTCGCGCCGCCATCCGTTCAAGGCGCGCACATCAGCGTTGTCATTCATAGCTATCATCTCAAGATCACGCCGATTTGCGACCAATCCCGTCGCTACTTGATTTTGATCCGCTCGAATCTTCAGCAACGCCTGCAAAAGTGCCACAAGCGTGTCACTTACATCAGATGATTTGTTTCGGGCGGGTAACTCGGGCCACGTGTCCTGCGGTGATTCTATGGCTGATATGACGGCATCAATGATCGCCTGCCCGTCAGAGCCTTCCGCAAACCGCGGGTTTACGCCACGAACCCGTTCAAGTTCGTCAACAGTCACTGGTTGGGTAGCAGCAATTTCGGCGAGTGAATCGTCCCGCATGATCCACGCACGTGGCCGGTCACGCTCCTGTGCCACTTTCTCCCGCCAACCTGCAACCTCACGGAGAACTGCGAGCGCACGTCGGGTCGGGCGGCGGAGTCGGACGCGGCGCCACTGTTCAGACGGATCAGACATGTAGCTGGCGGGTTCAAGCAGTGTCGCCACTTCCTGTTCAACCCACTCCGTCCTGCCCATCTTCGCCAGTTTCTCCGTCAGGATGCTGTAAAGGTGGACAAGGTGCGTTACATCCGACAGGGCGTAATCAATCTGACGATCAGTCAACGGTCGTCGTGACCAGTCGGTCATCTGGGATGCTTTGTCGACTCGCTCACCCAGTAAAGCATCTACAAGCGTGGCATACGCGGGCTGTTCACCGAAACCGCAGACCATGGCGGCGGTTTGCGTGTCATAGATGGGTGATGGCACATCCTGCATGACTGTGTGGAAGACGCTCAAGTCCTGTCCGGGAGAATGGAAGACTTTCAAGACTTCCCTGTCTCGCATCAGATCGAACAATGGCGACATGTCGAGTCCGGGTGCAAGGGCATCGATAGCGGCAGCGTT
>JAURLM010000219.1 GCA_030831265.1 Chloroflexota bacterium | reverse complement strand
TCCATCGCCCGGACAGCGCAGGTGAATTCCCCGTCTTGATCGAACGGACGCCGTACAACAAGGCGGAATCGTCCGAAACCAAGTTTGGCGCAGGTGAGTTCTACGCTTCACGCGGCTATGTGTGTGTTTTCCAGGATGTACGAGGCAGATTCGGTTCAGAAGGTGATTTCTACCCGTTCCGAGACGATGGCAACGGCAACCGAAAAGACGGTTTCAACACTGTCGAGTGGGCAGCGTCTCAGCCCTGGTCCAACGGCAAAGTCGGAACGATTGGTGGATCGTACTCCGGCGTGACCCAATACCGGATGCTCGCCACGCAGCCGCCGCATCTTCGTGCCCAGTTTGTGCGCCAGAGTTCGACTGACTACAGCAACGAATGGGTGTACCGCAACGGGGCACTCGAACTGGCATTCAACCTGAGCTGGGCCACGCGTCACACGGCCACACATGCTCGTAAATGGGCGGCAAAAGGCAACGCAGAGCGTTATCACCAGTTGATGCAAGATGCGGTGACTAACCTTGCAGACTCGATGTTTGAGCTGCCGCTCAAGCGAGACACAACTCTCTCCCAACTCGTCTCATGGTGGAATGACTGGCTTGACCATCCAGACAGCGGCACATACTGGGACGAGTTCAACATCGTCAACACTTACGGCAACGTGGGCGTCCCGGTGGCGCATCTTGGTGGGTGGTATGACGGTTTTCTGCGAGGCACACTGGAAAACTTTGCCGGGATGAAGCGTTCGGCTACAACCGAGCAGGCGCGTGACGGCCAACGACTGATTGTCGGGCCATGGGTGCACGCGCCAAACGCGGCTGACCTGACAGGCAACGGCGACATGGATTTCGGGCAGGATGCTGCAATCGGTTTCTTGCAGACCCGCCTCGAATGGTTCGACTACTGGATGAAGGACGTGGCCAACGGGTTGCTTGACCGTCCGCCGGTAAAGCTATTTGCGATGGGCCTGAACAAGTGGCGTGAATACGCGAACTGGCCCCCGCCTGGTGCAAAGCTGACCCCGTTTTATTTGCAGGGTGGCAAAGCCAATGCCTGTCGCTCACTGAACGATGGTTCTCTTTCGATGACTGCCCCTGACAATGAGCAGCCGGATACCTACGAGTACGATCCGGCGAATCCCGTGATAACACTTGGTGGTGCACATCTTGGAGCGGCTGCCGAAGGCGCTCCGAATGGGCAGAAAGATCAGCGGCCGATTCACGGTCGAGTCCTGACCTACACCGGCCCGGTGCTGGAGAAAGAGATCGACGTCACGGGGCAGGTCAAGGCAGTGCTGCACGCTAAAAGCTCCGCACCGGACACAGACTGGATCGTAAAGCTGGTCGATGTATTCCCTGACGGGCGTGCGATGCTGGTTTGTGACGGTATCTTGCGGGCTCGCTACCGGAATTCTCGCTGCAAGCCGCAGCTACTAAACGGCGAGATTGCACGTTACGAGATAGACCTGTGGGGCACGAGTTACGTGTTCCTGCGTGGACACCGGATGCAGGTGATTGTGACGAGCAGCGATTTTCCGCGCTGGGATCGCAACATGAACACCGGCGGCGTAAACGCAGAGGAATCCGTGGCCAAGGTGGCTTTGAACACCGTCTACCACGGTGCCGATCATCCGTCGCACGTACTACTGCCGGTGATGTAGTGAATCTGCCAGGCTTTCCGGAATGGCTACTTGGACTGCCTCAGAGATTCTACGATCAGTGCGATAGCCTTGTTGGTGAAACCCCACGCGCTGAAGTGTTGCATCAATACGATATTCGAATCACCAACTTGTCCGAGTTCGAGATGCCCGTCGACGAGCGGTTTGAATTCTACGGCTGGAAATATCTGTCGATAGTACGCCCAGTTAGATTTCCCGTAGCAGAAGGTGAATTGCGGGCCATATCTTTGGTGTAAGCCACTGAGCATGGTCATTCGTTCGGGGCGAACGGCTGCTTCATAGTCTTTCTTCTGCTTCCAGAGAGATTCGTACGGCCAGTCTCCTACAGAGCGTTTGGGCAGCGGCAAAACTTCGGTAAGAAACGTGTCTCCTGAGCGTCTGCCCAGCTTTCGTGCCTGATAGTCACGAACGAACGAACGAACTGCTCATCCACTCAGGTTCGCCTGAGAGGCCGCCGACAATGCGGATGATACCGTCCCAAACCGAGGTGATGGATTTGGTTAAATCGAAATTATGCTCCCATGGTCGTGGAGCATCGGCCAGGTCTTCTACCTTCTGCCATAGGTCTGCGCGTGCCTGCAACTCGACCAGAGGGGGCGTGCCACCCTCTTCCATCCCAATAAACCAGAATCGAGCAGAAGGATTGCCGTAACCCTGCCATTCGAGCAGGCGTTCGATTTGGTCGGGTGTAAGCGTCGAATGATCACTCAACAGGCACCGACCTTTTCAGCGGATTAAATCCCGGCGGCGCGTTTTAGCTCGTCTACCTTGTCTAGGCGCTCCCACGGCACATCAATGTCCGTGCGGCCAAAGTGGCCGTAAGCGGCGGTCTGCTGGTAGATCGGTCGGCGCAGGTCAAAATTCTTGATGATTGCACCTGGCCGGAGGTCAAACACCTTGCTCACAACGTCCGCAAGCTGGTCATCAGGAAGTTTGCCCGTGCCGTGGCTGTCAACCATGATCGAGATGGGCTTCGCCATGCCGATGGCGTACGAAACCTGGACCTCAGCGCGGTTAACCAATCCTGCTGCGACAAGGTTCTTGGCAACATAGCGGGCGGCGTAAGCGCCTGAGCGGTCTACCTTCGTGGGATCCTTGCCGGAGAATGCTCCACCACCGTGCCGTGCGGAGCCGCCGTAAGCATCAACAATGATCTTGCGGCCTGTCAGACCAGCATCACCAACCGGGCCACCGATCACGAATCTACCCGACGGGTTGATGTGGTACTTGGTGTTGCTGTTGATCAATCCACCTGGTACGACTTCATCAATCACATATTTGCGGATGTCCGCTTCTATCTGAGAGTTGGATACATCAGGGTCATGCTGTGTGCTGATGACGATCGTGTCCACTCGGTGAGGGACGCCGTCGTCAGAGTATTCAACGGTTACCTGGCTCTTGCTGTCCGGTCGAAGATAGGGGATCGTGCCATCCCTTCGTGCCTGGGCCATCTTCAATGTCAGTTTGTGAGCGAGGCTAATTGGCAGTGGCATGAGTTCAGGAGTTTCGTTGGTTGCGTAACCAATCATCATTCCCTGGTCACCTGCGCCAACTTCATGTGCCCCGGATTCTCCACGGACCTCAAGCGCTGTGTCTACTCCTGCCTTAATGTCAGGAGACTGCTCGTTCAGGGCGACAAGAACGGCGCAGCTGTTGCAGGAGAAACCGTACTCGTCCTTGTCATATCCGATCTTGCGGATAGTCTCCTTGACAATATTGCGAATATCCAGGGTCGCCTTGGTGGTGATTTCCCCGAAGACGATCACGAATCCAGTGGCGACTGACGTTTCACAGGCGACCCGTGACATTGGGTCCTGCGCCAGCGCTGCATCAAGGACACCGTCTGAGATCTGGTCGCAGATCTTGTCTGGATGCCCTTCGGATACCGATTCAGATGTTAGGAGATAGTTACCCATTTTTCGATTCGTTCTCGTCGACTCGTTGGTGCCGGTGATCCTTCGTTCGTTGTGTGCAGGTTGCCCACAGTGAGACGTTTACGCTCTGTGCGACCCATATTGAACCGCACAGAGCGTACATAAAAGCGCTTTTACGTGCCTGATTCCCAGCTGTTGAGGTACTTGTCCTGTTCAGGTGTCAGCGTGTCAAAGCTCATGCCCATTGCACCCAGCTTCAACCGTGCTATCTCAACGTCGAGTTCACGCGGGATCGTGTACACGCCGGGAGCCATGTTCTGGTGATTGGTGACGATGTACTCGCCTGCCAGTGCCTGGTTAGCAAAACTCATGTCCATCACTGATGGCGGGTGACCTTCAGCTGCGCCAAGGTTTACCAGGCGACCTTCAGCCAGCAGGAATACCTTCTTGCCACTTTCCAGCGTGTATTCGTCCACGAATGGGCGTACGCGCCGGGTCGATTCAGACATCTGCTGAAGAGCCTTAACGTTGATCTCAACATCGAAGTGCCCGGAGTTGGCGATGATAGCGCCGTCTTTCATCGTTTCGAAGTGGTGCTTGTCCACACCATGCATGCCGCCGGTGACTGTCAGGAAGATATCGCCGATCTTCGCCGCTTCGTTCATGGACATCACCCTGTGGCCATCCATCACGGCCTCAAGGGCCCGGATTGGGTCTACTTCACACACGACGGTGTGCGCTCCCATGCCCTGCGCTCGGCTGGCAAAGCCGCGTCCGCACCAGCCGTAGCCAATCGTCACGACGGTCTTGCCCGTGATCAGGATGTTGGTAGCGCGGATGATTCCATCAAGCGTGCTCTGGCCGGTGCCGTAACGGTTGTCAAACATGTGCTTGGTGTCAGAGTCGTTGACCGCAACGATCGGGTATCGGAGCTTGCCTTGCCCATGGAGAGCACGCAGGCGAATGACACCGGTAGTGGTCTCTTCCATTCCGCCAATCACGCCGTCCAGCAGGTGCTGCTTTTCGCTGTGAAGCATGGCTACAACGTCAGCACCGTCATCCATTGTCACCTGTGGGCCGGTGTCCACAGCGGCTGACATGTGCTTGTAGTAAGTCTCGTTGTCTTCGCCCTTGATGGCGAATACCGGGATGCCCTCTGCGACGAGGTGGGCGGCGATATCGTCCTGCGTAGACAGCGGGTTGGACG
The DNA here is from genome assembly GCA_030831265.1 of Chloroflexota bacterium. GTDB lineage: Bacteria > Chloroflexota > Dehalococcoidia > Lucifugimonadales > Lucifugimonadaceae > JAJCYX01. The sequence goes on along the minus strand of JAURLM010000219.1, from coordinate 3,203 downwards.
CACACATCGTCACTTCGGCTCCGCCAGCCTTCAGGGTCTTGGCGAGGTTGGACGTTTCGGCTGTGATGTGGAGGCAACCAGCCATCTTGATGCCCTTGAGCGGCTTTTCACGTTCAAATCTCTCGCGAATCGTCCGGAGAACCGGCATTTCCCGCTCTGCCCATTCAGACCTCAGGGCGCCCTGCGCCGCCAGGTTTATATCCTTGATGTCGTAATCCATTACCTTACCCCGTTGCTGTCGCTTCACGCGAACGTTTGTCTACTGATATCCGTAACAGAGTACGGATTGAGCGTTGTGGTTGCCTACTTTTCTAGTAACGGCAGTCCGTTATTACCGGCCAGTGTCTGGAACCGTGTCAGGTCAACAAACGCCTGGTAGCGCTGTTCAATTTCAGCGCCGGTTAAATTGCTGATACGGTCCAGCCCAAAAGCCTCGACCGCAAACGATGCCATCGTTGAACCAACGATGGCCGCTCGCCTGAGTCCTTCTTCAGACGCGTCACCTGTGGCTGCGATGCAGCCCATGAATCCACCTGCGAACGAGTCTCCGGCACCCGTGGGATCGACAACCGATGCGAGCGGATAGGCTGGCGCAGCGAAGTTGAATGATTCGTTGAAGAGTGCCGCTCCGTACTCGCCTCGCTTGATGACCACTGTTGATGGTCCAGATTTGAGTAATCTTCCAGCGGCTGTCGGCAGGTGATGCTGATCCGTAAACTGGCGTGCCTCACCTTCGTTGATGGTGAGGATGTCTACCTTCCCTATTAATTCAGTAAGTGCCGACCGAGAGATATCAATCCAGAGATTCATCGTGTCGCAAGCAACGATTTTCGGCCGAGAGCTCATATCGCCAAGGACCTTCAACTGTAGTGTCGGGTCAATATTGGCCAGAAACAGGTAGGGTGCTGCCTTGTGGGCATCACTCAGGCTCGGCGAAAACTTTGCGAAGACATTCAGCTGTGTCTCATGAGTGACCGCGGTGTTGATGTCCTTGAGGTAGTCACCAGCCCAGCGGAATGTTTCACCATCAGCACGTTCAAGTCCTGAGATGTCAATCCCGTGGCTTTCGTACATTCGCAGGTCAGATTCCTGGAAATCCTTGCCGATCACGCCGACCATGCCTACTTCAGTGAAGTAACTGGCAGAGACCGAGAAGTATGATGCCGAGCCGCCGAGTTGGGCGTCACGCTTGCCTTCAGGTGTTTCAACAGAGTCATACGCTACCGATCCCACAACCAGGATTTTCAAGACAGGTTCCGTTTCGTAGTAGTTCTGCGCACTCGGTACAGTTTCGAAGATGCGCCTGACGATAAGATTGTGTCGGCTGGGTGTGGTGCAAAATCCATATTAGAGTCCATGCACAAAGACGCACCCGGGCTAGCCGACATTAATCACAGCTATCAGTCCGGGTATCCTGAGGCATCCGCTCCATAAGAAGTGGGAAGACCTTTCTGGATCCAGGTCGGCGTTCCGTCCTCAATGTTGAAAAGGCGGTCAGGTTTTGCTCCCATTGCCGCCGCGTACTCCGCAGCCAGTCCGCTGCGAGCGCCAACTGCGCAGATAAACAGTAGTTTGCCTTCAGTTGGAAGTTCAGCAAACCGCGGGATGATGTCATCTACCGGGATCCACTTCGCACCCTGAATGTGCCCGTGCTCATACTCGTCTTTGCGGCGCACATCGATAGCGAAAGCGTTTCCAGCTTGAAGCATTTCGTTGGCTTCTTCTACGGAGACGCGCGTGTAAGGCTCCCCCGGGATGTTCCTGGCCATCTGATTCCCTTCTGAATTTCCGGTCAATATTGAACGTTGATTGAGTCTGTTAAGTGCTCTATTAGATTCGATGCGCCTGTTGAGGGGGCGTGACCGAACCAAATGATGCCACAAGGACATCCCGTGCTTTACCGTGCTGCCCTACGAATTGTAACCCGCGATACGCGTTCTGCTTACTCGTCTGTTGTCTGAATGTGCCTGCAGCTTTGAGCCGTCATGGCGATCCGTGCGCCAAAGGCGATGGAAACACTTCATGGCGAGTTGGTTCTTGGGGGAAGGGCATCACTTGTCGGGGGTTGATGGCAGTTTTAAGCAAGTTTGCGAAACGACCGTAATTCCCGTTGACACTGTTCTTAGTGCCAACATATACTAGCTGTTCGCTCGCAGAAAACTTCGGGTTTCGGGGCGACACCTTAACAGTTGAATAGTGGATGGAAAGTTCGTCAAAAATTCATGGAGAGTTTGATCCTGGCTCAGGACGAACGCTGGCGGCGCGCCTAATGCATGCAAGTCGAACGAGGATTAACCTTCGGGTTAATCCTAGTGGCAGACGGCTGAGTAACGCGTGAGTGACCTGCCCTGGAGAGGGGGATAACACAGGGAAACCTGTGCTAATACCGCATACGCTCATCGGTCCAAAGGCCGGTGAGGAAATGAACTTCGCTCTAGGAGGGGCTCGCGTCCTATCAGGTAGTTGGTGGGGTAATGGCCTACCAAGCCGAAGACGGGTACCTGGTGTGAGAGCACGACCAGGCAGAGGGGGACTGAGACACGGCCCCCACTCCTACGGGAGGCAGCAGCAGGGAATCTTCCACAATGGGCGAAAGCCTGATGGAGCGACGCCGCGTGGGGGACGAAGGTTTTCGGATCGTAAACCCCTTTTCTCAGGGAAGAGTAAGGACGGTACCTGAGGAATAAGCATCGGCTAACTACGTGCCAGCAGCCGCGGTAATACGTAGGATGCAAGCGTTGTCCGGAATTACTGGGCGTAAAGGGTCCGTAGGCGGTTTGTTAAGTCTTCTGTGAAAGTTAAGGGCTCAACCCTGAAATGTCGGAGGATACTGGCAAACTTGAGACTGTCAGAGGCAAGTGGAATTCCCGGTGTAGTGGTGAAATGCGTAGATATCGGGAGGAACACCAGTGGCGAAAGCGGCTTGCTGGGGCAGTTCTGACGCTGAGGGACGAAAGCGTGGGTAGCAAACCGGATTAGATACCCGGGTAGTCCACGCCCTAAACGATGGATGCTAGGTTTGCGGGGTATCGACCCCCTGCGAGCCGTAGGTAACCCGTTAAGCATCCCGCCTGGGGACTACGACCGCAAGGTTAAAACTCAAAGGAATTGACGGGGGCCCGCACAAGCAGCGGAGCGTGTGGTTTAATTCGATGCAAAGCGAAGAACCTTACCAAGGCTTGACATGACGGTGGTACCCTGCC
>JAURLM010000218.1 GCA_030831265.1 Chloroflexota bacterium | reverse complement strand
CTGAGTCCGGTGTGTTGATGACAAGTGTCCCGGCGATCTTGTCGTGCCAGCCCTGGCGTTTCGGGTCGAACACTGCCCACGCAAGCCCGATGCCAAGTGTGATAGTGGCGACAAACCGGCCGATCATTTCACGAGGTATCGCCACTGCGACGCCCGGTGTGTGCCCTTCGAGATCAACTACCCGTATTCCGGCCGCCCATTTCCCCGGCGTTCGTCCAAATAGCCCGGTGGGGATCACGAAGTAGCCAAACAGGATAAATATGTCCTGTGCTCCAGCGTCTGGGTGCCAGACGAGATCACCTAATGCGGCTTTGGTGGCGACTATAAGTGCCCACAACACCATCACGTCCAGGGTGAACGCATAGAGACGCTTCAGCGGCGAAGCGATATCTATCGGGAACGCACCGGCGTCATTGCCGGGAGTTTCACCGGATGTCGCTGGCCGCGATGCTTTCTGTGTTGAACTGGAACCGCCGCGCTTGCGGCGCCGACGTTTGCGATCTGAAGCTGATGTATTTGCCATGACCAACGAATTGTAGATGCTGTCGCTGCTTCAGGGTGGCCACAGGCAAGGAAATTACCCGGCTACAACTAACTCTTACGGGCCTCCGTTACCATTCACCTGCAATTGACCGCAGGTTGTCGCATCCATACGATGCCGAGATATCAACATCGCACGTTTTCCAGGAGAAACACTCAAATGAGGCTCGCCGGCAAAGTAGCGCTAATCACCGGTTCAGGCTCCGGTATCGGAGAAGCCTGCGCACTGTTGTTTGCCCAGGAGGGCGCAAAAATTGCGGCGGCTGACGTAAATTCCGACTCTGCGGTTCGTGTTGCTGGAAGTGTTGAAGCCGCTGGAGGTGATGCCATAGCACTTTCCGGCGACGTGACGAATAAGAGTGAATGCAGCCGGATGGTCAGCGAGACGATAGCGAAGTTTGGCACGGTGGACATACTGATCAACAGTGCAGGAATCACTCCTCGCTATGTCCCGGCTGACCTGCCCTTCGACGAAAAATGGGATCGGGTGATTAATGTGAACCTCAAGGGTTCAATGCTGATGTCCTATTTCGCTAGCGAGGAGATGAAGAAGCAGGGCAGTGGTTCGATAGTGAACCTTGCCTCCATCATTGGCCTCGTTGGCTATCCCCACGGTCGCGGCCTGAGTGACGGGTTCAACCCGTATCCACATTCAAAAGGTGGAGTCGTTCAGATGACGCGTGACATGGGCGTGGCATTCGCTCGATCAGGTGTGCGGGTAAACGCGCTCTGCCCGGGCTTCGCATTTACAGCACTAACAAAATCCTTAACCGACAATGATGACTCTCGGGACATGCTTGAGTCACTTCACCCGATGGGTCGGCTTGGTCAGCCAATCGAGATAGCCAACGCCGCTCTGTTCCTGGCGTCTGACGAGGCCTCGTTCATCACAGGTGCTTGCCTGCCCGTGGACGGTGGATACACAGCCCAGTAGCTGCTATTGCGCCTCCGGGTCAACAACAGACAGCAGTTTGCGGTCTTCTGCAAGGCGCTGGAAGTTGGACATGGCAAACGTTAAGGCACGTTCGTTTCCTTCGGCAGTGCCTCCCGCCCAGTGCGGAGTCACCACGACGTTGTCCATGTGTAGCAGCGGGTTGTTCGGGTCGGTCGGTTCCTGTTCGAGCACATCTAGCCCGGCTGCCGCAATCTGACCGGAGCGCAGTGCTTCGATCAGCGCCTGTTCGTTGTGTACAGGGCCGCGACAGGTATTGATGAAGATAGCCGTCTTTTTCATAAGGCCGAATTCACGAGCCCCGAACATGCCGCGTGTCGACTGGTTCAACGGAACATGCGCTGTGACGATATCTGAACGTTGCAGCAGTTCGTCGAGCGATGTCGTCTTCGCACCAAGCTCCTGGTCTCGGCCCGGCATGAGCTCCACCGCATCGTGGTACAGCAACTCGACATCCTAGCCCTGCAAGCGCCGTGCCACCTGGCGTCCAATGTTGCCGAAGCCGACAATTCCAACGGTTTTTCCGTTGATCTCAGCGCGGAACGGCAGCTGATCTACGTTGTCGCGCCAGTGACCCTGCTTTGTGTTCAGCCATGCATCGGTCAATCGGCGGTAGACGGACAGCATCAGAGACATTGCGTGTTCGGATACTGAAATGGCGTTCGCTCCGCCGTTGTTTGCCACTTTGACCCCAAGTTCCGCAAGTCCCGGAACGTCAACAATGTCAAAACCGGCGGTGAGCAACTGGACAAGTTTCAGGTCAGGGCACTCACGGGCAAGGTCAACCGGTACTTTTGCCAGCCACGGGATAATCGCCTCTACACCCTTGAGCGCCTCGATCAATTCCCCACGGGAAAGCGTGGGATTTATCAGGCGTGTCTCAATGCCTTCAGGAGCAAGTTTTTGCATCAGCTCCCAGCGGCCACGGTGTTCGGATGTAGTCAGGTTTGCCAGTAGAGCAACAGTTGTCATCAAGGTGTCTCGGGTCGCATCACGCAAGAACGCGATGGTTCGTTCAGTAATCCAGTTAATCCGGGCAGGCGCAGTCTACTGCGTAAACGACATCGAGCGTAGCCGCTCGATTCGCTCTACCTCATTCGCTCCACCTATGTATAACGGCGTTCGCTGGTGCAGCGCAGTTGGCTGTATGTCCAGGATGCGCTGAGTGCCATCGCTGGCTTTACCACCTGCTTGCTCCATGATGAACGCCATCGGAGCGCATTCGTAGAGCAGCCGCAATTTCCCGTTGGGAGACTTCTTGTCTCCGGGGTAAGTAAAGATTCCGCCACGGAGCAGGTTTCGGTGAAAGTCACCAACGAGTGAGCCAATGTACCGGGCTGAATAGCCTTCAGCCTTCATTTCGGCGACCCATGCGATATCAGCATCATCCCATCGCGGGGAATTACCCTCGTTGGTTGAATAGACCTTTGCGCCACCGTCGCACTTCAGATCCGAGTTGGTGAGAATGAACTCGCCGATTGCAGGATCGAGCGTGAATGAGTGAACACCGGAACCAGTCGTGTAGATCAGCATCGTGGATGACCCGTAGATGATGTAACCCGCTGCTGCAAGGTCACGGCCGGGCTGGAGCATGTCTTCGAGAGAGTTCGTGCCTGAACCCGGTGTTGTCTTGCGACGGTATATCGAGAAGATTGTCCCAATGGGTGCGCAAACATCAATGTTTGAAGAACCGTCTAGCGGATCGAACAGAACGACATACCTGCCGTTAACCCCCTGTTCAACTTCAACGGGTTCGTCTTCTTCTTCGGAGCCAATTGCGCAGACAAGACCAGTCGGAGCCAGTGCCTGGATGAGTTCGGTGTTAGCGATGATGTCCAGCTTCTGAACTTTTTCTTGCTGAACATTCGTGTCACCGGTTACACCGATGATGTCTGCGATGCCTGCGCGGTTCACGTCCCGGGAAATGCGCTTCCCTGCCAGGCCAATAGCATTCAGAAGTGACGTGAAATCACCGGTCGCACCGGGATGATCTCGCTCTCGTGCACGGATGAACTGGGTTAGCGTCGAATAATGAGCTGTCATGATGATGGCCTCTCGATCCACATCCACCGGCCCGTAAGAAAACTCTTCAGGCCAAGGCTGGTACGGTCAACATACTCAGGATATTCGTTTTCGCGGGTCGATCACGTGACACCAATATGAATAACGCTAGCTATATGGACAGTTTCCATGCCCCTGAAGGCACACGCAAAACGCCCTAAGTGGGATTGTTGGATAGGGTGATGTGTCCTAACCTAAACCTCTAACGTAACGGTCGCAGACCGGACTAATTTCAGTACACGGCCAAACAATCACGGAAACGCAAGAAACGATTGCCCACCGTGAAAGAACATCGTGGCCGTTCGCCGGGCGGAGGAAACGTGATGGCGATTCAGACAATTACCAATGCATCTTCATTGCAGGAGATTGCGGCGTACATGGTGCAACCGGGCAAGGGGATCCTTGCTGCGGACGAAAGCACCGGCACTATACAAAAGCGATTCGATTCCATTGGAGTCGAAAACACCGAAGAGAATCGTCGCCAGTACAGAGGCGCACTGTTCGCTACAAAAGACATCGGTGACTACATTAGTGGCGTGATTATGTATGAGGAGACTCTCGCTCAGTCTTACGATGACGGCACGACCTTTGTGGCATCCCTGGAGCGCAACGGGGTGTTGCCTGGCATCAAGGTGGACAAGAGTACTCACCCACTCGCAGGGTCAACCGGCGAGGTTATTACTGAAGGCCTGGATGGTCTTCGCAAGCGCCTTGCCACTTATCGAGAACAGGGTGCGAAGT
>JAURLM010000217.1 GCA_030831265.1 Chloroflexota bacterium | reverse complement strand
TGGGAGTCCAGCAGTTACTTCGCCACGGGCGCTGTGCCGGGTCCGTTAGGATCGGCGCACAGGCTTTCTGCGCCGTACCAGGCACTTCGTACCAGCGACGGCTTCATCAACATCGGCGCACCAAACCAGTCGAACTTTGAACGGCTGTGCAATGCGCTCGGACGCCCGGAACTGATCGAGCGAGAAGAATACAAGGACAACGCTAGCAGGCTTGTGAACCGCGAGGCGCTTGAGCGTGACCTTGAAGAGACGATGACGCAGCAGAGCCGTGCTCACTGGTTGCAGGTACTGGAAGAAGCGGGTGTCCCGGCGGGGCCAATACTCGATATGGGCGAGGTGTGGTCAGACCCGCAGGTTGTCGCCCGTGACATGGCGGCACCGGTGGAACACCCGACAGCGGGGACAGTGCGGAATATCGGGCTCGGCGCAAAGCTGTACGGAACGCCTGGAAAAATCTACGGGCCAGCGCCGCTGCTCGGCCAGCACACGGAAGAAGTGCTTTCAGAAGCAGGTTATTCCGAAGACGAGATAAAGTCTTTGCGGGAGTCAGGCGCTGCGGGAGCACCCCAGTAGATCCATCTGGCTACGACCTTTCAAACGTACGCAGGAAGTTGACGAGGTTCCACATTTCGTCGTCGCTCAGGGTTCCTTTTTGCGCTGGCATGGCGGTTCCCGGTATGCCGTCCCGGATGAACGCGAACAGGTCAGAGTCTGCGTGCAACGGGACGTGAATCTCAAGGTCAGCCGGTCGCGGATTCAATTCCGCGGCCTCAGGGCCGTCCCCATGACCGGCCTCTCCGTGGCACATCACGCAACTGCTCATGTAAACGGCCTTCCCCTTTTCGATTGATTCTGTGTTCAACGGAAACGGGTTGAAGGTTTCTTCCGGGAATCCGAACTTCAATACCTGCGTGTTTAGCAACAGTCCAACTCCGACAACAAGCACGACCACGCCAGGCATCGCCATGACCCGTGTGCGGGGTATTAGCCAGTTCAGCGCGGGTGTTGCCATCACACTCAGCAGTGCGCCAATGACCAGTAGTTCAAGGCCAAGCAGCGTCCATGTGACTACGCGGTCCGGTGCGATGGCGTCTGTGAGACTGGCAGGTGGCGTTGCGTCGAACCGGAACGAAGTACGCGCGTCGAACGCATCCGGCCGGACAATGCTGATCTCAGCCTGGTAGACGCCGCCGATGGTGATGTTGAAGTCTTCGCCGCGCCATACGCCGTTGCCTGTGTCGATCAGCGATATCAGCGGTTCACCGAGGTCGTCACCGAGGAACTTCAGCCTGACCCGCACGTCCGTGGCATTGGTGATTGGCATACCTCGACGGTCGGTCATTATGACCTCTGCCACGTTCTTCCCCATGCCACCGGGCGTTAACGTGACATCGATGTTTGCCCCTTCGGCAAAGTCTGAGAAAGCTACGCTGTCAGCAACGCCAATCCCGTTTCGACCAGCGTATTGCCGCGCAGGTTCCAGTCCTGCCAGCCAACCAACGCAAGCGATGACCAGCACGGCAATGACAACTTCGATCAGTATCGACTTACGCAAGTCGAGGAATTGTGAGCCGATCAACTTCCTACTCACCCTGTACGAGTTGAAGACGGCAAAGCCGAACAACGGCACAAGTAGCGCTAGTTTCGTTACCAGTGCCCATCCATACGGCGTAGCGGTAGCTGCGGGTATCGTGACCTGCAAGTACCCGGCGACGATGCCAGTGACGATGAGCGTCCCAGCGCTGATAAACGCTATGGGGCTGAATCGAGACAGCATCGGGAGCAGGTCACTGATATCAAGATTGTCATCACGGCGGCGAAGCAGGATTATCGAGAGAATTGCCAGCATGGACAGGCCGCCGATCCACGCTGATGCGGCAAGCAGGTGAATAAAATCGGTTACTACGGCAGGCACACGAACGGCACCGGGAGATGCAGCGTTGTGGCTGGTCAGGCTGGTGAGCACGAGAACGGCGATACTGGCAGCGACAGCCAGACCTCCTACCATTGAGTCGGTTAGCGCTGACTCATAAGAAGCTTCATGGTCATCAACTGCGTACTCGTCAGCCTGCTCTGAAATCTCTAGATCTTCTTCATCAACGGGAGTCGCTGCCCTGCCCGCAAGCAACACAAGCCCGCCTGTCACCAGCACTGCGATAACCCTGAACATCCACAACCGACCCCAATCGCTGGCCAATACGCTGCTCAGCGGGTTTCCGAACACTGCGAAGACCGAAACCTGGAATGTGACTGCCGCCTGTTGAAACAGCAGTGCGACGAGGCCGACTATCACCAGTCCAGATGCAGCCATGGTAGTTCGGTACATTATCCGGCGAACTTCGTGAAACCGTTCACCGTTCAGTGCAGGTGCATCCCGTGAATCAAGCAGCGGCATGATTACCAGTAGATCGAACAACAGCGTGCCGACAAGAGTCAGTACGCCAACGAAGGTAAGCCAGCGAAACCAGGGGTCAAATGGCGATTGCGTGAGTGGCTGGCTTTCGACAGGCACATCCACGCTTGCAGACAGCGGTTCGCCCACGGAGAAGCGAAACGAACCGACAACCCTGTGACCGTCAACGGTAGATAAGTTGCGCCAGACAACTGTGTATGTGCCGTTGTCTAGCGCAGGGAGCGTGACGATTAGCGCGGTCGGTTGAGTAGGAGAGATACTGCTATCTCCGTTATCAACCTGTCGGGCGTTGGCGTCGATAACGCGAACTTCACTGAGGCTGGCTTCGATCTCCTCTGAGAACCAGACGACGACGCGCTCCGGTGAGGTTTCAAGTTCAGAGTCAGGCGACGGTGATGATCGAAGCTGGTTTGCGTGGGAGTCTGCGGTGTCGACTGAATTCACCGCATAGGCAGCAAATGCCAGTACGCCAACAAGCAGCGCCAGCCATAGCCTGCGACGCGGCGTGCTTAGCACGGCTCGAATCACCTGCGTCGCCTCCTTCGTTTCGTCCCTTTTTTGCGCTTCCGCCCGGCACGCCAGGACAGCAAAACAAGGACACCGATAATCAGTCCTAGGCCACCGAAGATCACCAGTTCGTCATAGCGGGAGCCACCGACGCCGTGCAACAACGGTGCAGGCAGCACGGCCGGGGCAACAGAATGCCACCCCGGCCAATTAGCTCGACTGATTCGATGTTTGAGTATTCCCTTGACGAACCGGCCCATGATTCCTGTCTTACGCTTTTCGCTTGCCGGTCATCACGGCGTACGCGCCCATCCCAACACCAGCGATGCCGACAATGATTCCGATGATACTGACCGTCATTGCTGTTGAAGCTTTAGACCCTGCGTCATCTGCAGTTGTCGCTGCGATTACCGTGTCAGTCTGCAGACCTTCGATACCGCTCTGTAGTTCCCGCGTTTCACGCAACGTAACAGGGAATTGCACGCTGCTTGCCGCCTCCACTTCGTCGAACGAACCGGGACCGGAAGTGAAGGACTCGTTAATCTCCAGATCTTCAATCTGGCCGAAGAAACGGAATGTGTAAACACCCGGTGCTGTCGGGATGAAGTCTGCAACGTATGAACCATCCTGGCCAACCAAAGGCCGCAGGCTCATTGTGCGATTCGCACTAGTGGATACGTGAGTCACTTCAACCTGCAATGTTGCGGAGGCTCCAAGCACGGCCGTAGAAGTTTCAGCCGCTGCATGGTCATGGGCCACGCTTTCATCCTGCATAGCGGCATCATCATGCGGGCCACTGAGCACAGTCATCACCCCGGATGACATGTTCATGAACATGACGTTGGTGTCCGGCCTTACAGTGATCTCT
>JAURLM010000216.1 GCA_030831265.1 Chloroflexota bacterium | reverse complement strand
CTATTGCGCTAGACGGTGAAACCATTGAGCCGCTTCCGGCGACTTCTGTGCGCGGATTTCCCGTTAACGGGTTGGTGTAAGTCTGTTACTGATGTAGGTGTGGTCTGGTAAGCGCAAAGAAATTTGAAGCTAATAATGAGGAAGATGGCATTGATCCGGTCTTGAATCCTCAGAACGGTCAGGTCCACGCGGGGATTCGTGCTTTGCACCCCATCTCCGGCCAGAAAACCCGAGAAAGCACTCCAAACGGGAACGGACATATCACGGTCAACCCATTAACAGACGCCAGGTGGCAACAACTGGTAAGTCGCACGCCAACCGACCTGTTCCACTCTTCGAGGTGGATGAAGGTAGTTGCGGGATCATTTGAACTGAAGTTCGGCGGTTGCGTGATTGAACGTGAGGGTCAGGCTGTCGCGGGTGTCGCATGGTCGGATCTTGATGATATTTTCGGCCGTAGACGCGTCACGTTACCTTTTTCAGATTACTCGGATCTCATTGCTGACAACGTAGAAGACCGCACGGCACTGCTTGAGGCAGGGCGGAGTGGGGGCGCCCCGTGGCTGGTACGCTCCCACGACACTCAACTTGATGGTGAGGTAACGTGTGACGGTCAACGACAGTTTGTCCACCACATCATTGATGTCATGCCAGAGATTGAAGACCTGAGCGCAAGCCTTTCTTCGATGGCTCGTCGGAATACTCGCAAGGCTGAAAAAAACGGGATCGAGATTTTCGAGGCAGCTAATAAAGACCAGCTTCGGTCATGGGTTGATCTGCACCGAAATCTCCGTCGAGAGAAATATCACCTGCTGGCTCAACCATTCAGTTTCTTTGAAACCATCTGGGATGAGTTCATAGCGCCAGGTGATGGGTTCCTGCTGCTGGCAGCGCTCAACGGCCAGATAATCGCTGGAACCGTGTACGTGGCCTCAGGGAATACCTGCTACTACAAATTCAATGCATCATCATCAGATGGTCTGCACTTGCGCCCAAACAATGCATTGATGTGGCAAGGGATGTTGCGCGCGAAAGAACGCGGTTTTGAGCATGTTGATCTCGGTCGCACCAGCGTTTCACAACCGGGACTTGCGGAGTTCAAAGCAAGCTACGGTGGTGTGGCTTCAAGCATGATCGAATACCGTTTCGTTCCACCCGGTTATGTGCAACCTGAATCAGAGATTCAAACCTGTTCCGTAATCAGCCAGCTAACTTCGCTGCTCACAGATCCCCAGGTTCCCGATTGCGTGAACGAGCAGGCGTCCAACCTCCTCTACAGATACTTCGCCTAACCGCCTGCATACGCTCGCATCAGGTCATGCCGTGCGACGACACCGATCGGCTTGCCGTCCTGCACCACGATCACATGGCTGATATGCGCTTTTAGCAGCGTATCGGCGACTTGCCACAGTGGAGTATCGCGGGTGACTGTCGGCTGGTTCTTCAACATGCACTGCGCCACTGGCCGTGAGTAACTTGCTACGAACGCCTCCTGGATACTGCTCATACGATCCGGGCCATCAATGAACAGCTCTTCGAACACGCGCCTGTCTGGATTCATTGCTGAGTCAGGCTTTACACCCGCAAGTTGCACCTGGAACGTGCGTTCATTGACAACGCCTGTCAACTTTCCCATCTGGTCTACAACGGGGAGACAGCCGATGCCGTTCTCGATCATGAGTCTCGCCGCCTCTTTTAGCGTGGTGAGTTCGCTAACCACGATAGGCGGGCTGGACATGATCTCCCCGGCTTTCGCCTCCAAAGCTGAAACTGGCATTTTGACTCTCCTGCAGTGCTACAAAGTCTTACTTCAACAAATGCCACTCTTGATGAGTGGCACTGAACGAATCACTACAGGTTTAACCCGTTGTGATGAAACCGGACCGTTTGCTGCTCCACGGATACCGCTCAAATGCAATTCTCCAGTGGTTTGTCGGACCGGACTATCTTGAGTTTCACGTATCGGCATGTGAATGCCATAGTTGCGTCGTGACGAAACCGTGAACAGAACCGGCGAAACCAGCCATATTCATGAAACCCTCACCACTGCCATGACATTGGAGTTTTCCGCTCTGTAGCGTCTTGATTCGTGGCGATAGTGCTGCGCCGGAGTATCCGGCTGTGTGGTTATCAGTAATTCGCAAGGCAATGTGGTGTGAGTATGCGAATGAACGCGTTTATCTTCGGTGGTAATCGTTTAGACTCGCATTAGGCGGTGCGTTATCCGTGTGAACAAAATCCAGGTGAGATGAAAGACACTAAGTCGGTTAACACAACCAAAGACCATGCTCGGTTGCTGGCTTCGGCGATATCGACATCACCTGTCCTGACAGGTCGTAAGGTTGACATCGCTGAAACCCTGCGGTCACTCCCGGAACTGGCCCGACAACTGGTCGGTGCTGATTTTGGAGCTGTGACCATTCACCAGGAAGACGGACGTGTCACGCGCATGATCTACGCAGGGTTAACTGAGGAACAGGCACTGCGTATTGGGAATCCGCCTATTGGCGCAGGGCTGCTGGGAAGACTCGGCGTCAACAACGCCCCGCTGCGTATCGATGACATCGCTGGCCATCCGCAGGCAGAAGGATTCCCGTCCGGCCACCCCGCTATGAAGACGCTACTGGTAGTCAGGGTTACATCTCAGTTTGGGCAGACTGCCAACCTCTATGTGGCCAGGGGGCCGGAACGCGAAGGATTCACCCCTGGCGATGAAGTGAAGATTGCCGCACTTGCATCGTACGCAGAGATTGCACTCGATAACGCTCGGCTGTATGAGCAGGAACAGCGTCTCCGGGCAATGGCCCAGGCAGCTGAACAGAGAATGGCCGCCGTCATCAAGGGTTCGGCTGCAGGCGTGGTGGTTAAGGATGCGGCTACCAACCACTACGTGCAGATCAGCGGTGAAGCCCGACGTATTTCAGGCATCGATTTTGATGATGCCTCTGCCGCTGACGCGCAACACTTCGAGTCTCTCTACCACTGGCCGGATGGTAAGCGCATGGCGCTGGATGACATCCCTATGAATGCAGCGCTGGCATCAGGTCAGGGCGTAGGGCCAACCGAAATCCTGTTTGTTCGGCCTGATGGTGGGCACGTGCCGGTGCTGGTCAGTTCTGCTCCGGTTTTCAACGAGCAAGGCGCAATTGATTCGGTGGTCTGCGTGTTCGTTGACATCACGCGCATCAAGGAACTCGACCAGGCCAAAGATGACTTCCTGTCAATGATCACCCATGATTTGCGTACGCCGCTTACCACTATCAAGGGTCTTGCGGCAGCAGCGTTGGATTCCGTAGCTGATTCCAGGCCGGATGCTGCAATTGGCTTCCTTGAGCCTATCGACGAAGAAGTCGACTATCTTGCCGAACTGGTGGCTAACCTGCTTGATATGACCCGTATCGAGGCCGGTGGTGACATGTTCGACTTCGAGGTCTGTCATCTTGCCGATATTGCCACTGACTCGGTTGCACGCATGAACCGTTCGCGGGACGGGCAGGGCAGGCGGATTCATGTGAACGTGCCGCCAGACCTGCCTGCGATATTTGCAGATCCCGGCCAGGTTGGCAGAGTAGTGGACAACCTGCTCAGCAACGCACTGAAGTATTCAGAGGACGATATTGGCGTGGTTGCCAGGTTTGATGCCGAAAGCGGAACCGTGCGCGTTGAGGTCAGTGACCGAGGACCGGGAATCCCCGTTGGGCAGGAAAAGGCGATTTTTGACCGTTTTGCTCGTTTGAAGGGGGCAGGGCGGCGGGGTCGGCAGGGATCAGGACTTGGATTGGCGATATGCCGGTCAATAATCACCGCTCATTTCGGTGAGATTGGCGTGGAGTCATCAGAGCGAGGTTCGAGATTCTGGTTCTCTCTGCCCATAGATAGAGATGAGCAGCAGGATTGGCGGAGTTAACCTGAGAGCAATGAATGGTATGAGAAATTCCGTCTGCAATGTGACCGGGCGTGTATCTGCCCCATCACGAGTCGGCCTACGCGATACTGGTATTCAGCAATCCCCGTCGGAGGTCTAATGGATATGTCCGGAACTGTAGAGAGCCTTCCCGTCGTCCTGGTGGTGGATGACGACCCGAAAATTCGCCGTCTCGTCGCAGCGCACATGAGCCAGCATGGCTTTCATGTAGAACTTGCCGCAACAGGCGAAGAGGCGTTGGAAAAAGCACCGTTGCACCAGCCGGCGGCGGTGGTGCTGGATATTTCCATGCCCGGAATGGGTGGATTCGAAGC
This sequence comes from Chloroflexota bacterium, assembly GCA_030831265.1. Lineage (GTDB taxonomy): Bacteria > Chloroflexota > Dehalococcoidia > Lucifugimonadales > Lucifugimonadaceae > JAJCYX01. The sequence goes on along the minus strand of JAURLM010000216.1, from coordinate 108 downwards.
GCTCTCACGGTTGCGGGAATGGTACACGGACCCAGTCATCATCCTGTCTGCAACAGACCAGGAACGAGAGAAGGTTCGAGCACTGGATCTTGGCGCAGATGACTACGT
>JAURLM010000215.1 GCA_030831265.1 Chloroflexota bacterium | reverse complement strand
TCATCCAGGCGAAGTTTGGAACGGTGAACTTGCCCTGGCGTTTATGCGTGACCGCGTGCACTTCCCGGCAGACTTCGTTGCGAGTGAAGTTGATCGTTATCTCGGATTTCCCGGACAGGCAATCAGCTACAAGGTCGGTGAGCGCGTATGGCTTGAGGCGAGGGAAGCTGCAAAGGCAAAGGCCGACGCAGCGTTCGACCTGAAGGACTGGCATAACGCTGCTCTGCGGCTTGGGCCGATGGGTCTTGCCCAGATGAAACGTGAGATGGGGTAGGGCGGAAGCGTCGAAAACTCGCTAAACTGCCGCCCATACTGCCGCAACACACCACAAGTGACATCCCTTTTCACGGAGGCCGCCATGACACCCGCCACGACCAACGGCTCGCACTCTGGCAAGACGCTTGAGTTCAAAGGAGTCTTCCCGGCACCGCCAACCCCAACGAACGCCGACGGTTCTGTCAACGAAAAAGCACTGCGGGCAATGTTGGAAGACAACATCGCCAACGGAGTCGGCGGGTTCTGGATGGCCGGAAGCACCGGGGAAGGCCCGATTCTTACTGAAGAGGCTCGTGCGACCGTCGCAAGAGTGTCCGGTGAAGTGACCAACGGCAGGGCTCTTGCCATCATGCACGTGGGAGCTATCAGCACGGCGAGCGCTGCGAAGGCAGCGAAGGAGGCGAAAGAGTCCGGGTGTGCGGCAGTCTGTTGCGTGCCACCGTTCTTCTTCCGCACTACTGATCAATCTCGCATCGACCACTACAAGGCTGTCGCGGACGCCGCCGACGGGCTGCCTTTCTTCGTCTACAACCTGCCGCAACTGACGCAGGTGGAGACGGTTCCCGCGCTCATGGAAAAGTTTATGGCCGCGGTCCCGACCATCGTTGGTCTGAAACATTCCGCTGCGAACTTCATGGACATTCGAGCATTTGCTGACATGGGTCTGAAATGCTTCTCCGGCAACGGTGCTTTGCCGCTTCCTGCACTCACACTTGGCGCAGTCGGAACTGTCGATGCGCCGCTTTCGATCGCCCCCTGGCACTACGCTGAACTATTCTCAGCGTGGGAGCGAGGTGACATGGCTCGCGCTCAGGAGTTGCAGGACGGTGTCTCGGAGATAGTCAAAGTGGTACGCATGTTCGATGCGCCGTCCGATGTCTGCAAGACCATTCTCTCGGAACGGCTTGGAATTGACATGGGTCGGTCGATTCCGCCGGTGAACCGTCTGACGGCTGAGCAGCAGCAGGAAGTCCTGAAGCGTGCTCGTGCGCTGGACCTGACGAAGGTTCACGCTCCGGTAGGCGTTTAGTATCGGCGAATCAGGCGGGTGCGCCGTTTCGAGGGATTCCAAAGGAGAAACAGGTTCCCTGGGAGTTCTCCGATGTCGCGCGAATCCAGCCGCCGTGCAGGTCAACAATACCCTTGGCAATAGCCAGCCCAAGACCGCTGTGCAGTAGGCCATCGGCATCCCGCGTCCGGGAAGGATCAGCACGGAAGAAGCGGTCCCATATGTGAGGCAAATCGGTGGCCGGGATGCCTGAACCGGTGTCCCGCACTTCGACGCATACCTCGCTACCTTCGTCACGTGCGGCGACTGTCACTGCGCCATCTGGTGGTGTGTGCCGGATGGCGTTTTGTAGCAGTTTGACCAACACACGCCGGACGCGGATGCCGTCTATTGGTACAGCTTCCATGTGCTCCGGCAGATCAACCTTTAGTTCGACACCTTTGCTTTTCGCCGCCGCCGCAAGGCCATCGACGGTTTCGAGGACCAGTAACTGCATTGGGGTGAGCCTGCGCTCCAGCCTCATCGCACCGGCATCTATGAGCGCAAGTTCAAACAGGTCATCAACCAACTCAGAAAGATTGTTGATTTCGTTCAGTGAACGGCGCACGTATTCCTGCTGTTCCCCCGGTGCCGACACCACGCCGTCCTTAATGGCTTCAAGCATTGCGCGGGCGGAAGACAGCGGCGTGCGGAGATCGTGCGAGATCGCCGCTGTCAGTTGCTTGCGACTCTCTTCCAGTTGTCGCTGTTGCTCGTGAGCGCGTTCGACGCTCGCTGCCATGTTGTTGAACGCGGATGACACTATTCCGAACTCATCGCGAGAACCAACGGGCACGCGGGTCGACAGATCACCCTCGGCGAGTCGTTTTGCACCGTCAGCAAGCAGGTCAAGGTTTCGGGAAAGCCTGACCGCCATCCGATATGCGACGTAGAGAGAGATGCCGCCTGCGAACGCAAGGATGGCGACCAGCATTGGCAGGTCATGCTGAGAGTTTATAAACATCAGCGCAGACAGTCCGAACGTGTTCAACACTCCGACGGTGAGCACGAATATGGCCGCAACGATCACCTTTGTGCGCAATGTGAAAACGTCCGACAGCAACCGGTTGCGGAGCAACAATTCGGTTGCGACGAGTGATGCCCCACCGCCAATTGCCAGGTAGATGGCAAGGTCACGGACCGCTTGCCCGGATGGGGTCAGCAGGGCATATGTGAGCAGGATTCCGGCTCCGGCGCTGGCTACCAGGGCGAGGATGTCCCTGAGTGCGGGTTGCGTCTTCATATGTGCGCACCTTTCATTCCACATCAAACCTGTAGCCAACTCCCCAGACCGTCTTGATGTGAGCTGGGTTTTCTGGGTCAGCCTCTATCTTTGAACGAAGCCGCCGGATGTGGACGGTCACGGTGCTGGTGTCACCCGGATGCTCGTACCCCCAGACTTTTTCGAGAAGTTGCTCCCTGGTATAAACCGTGCCGGGGTTTGTTGAGAGGAAATGGAGTAGATCGAACTCTTTGTGCGTGAGGGCAAGTTCTTCGCCTGCTTTTGTGACTGTGCGCCGGTGGCTGGAAATGACGATTTCGCCTCCGATGGTCACCGGAGGTCCACTGACGGTTGCGGTTCCCATGCGACGCAGCACTGCGTGGACGCGTGCGACAAGTTCCGCAGGGCTGAACGGCTTTGACATGTAATCGTCAGCACCCAGTTCGAGTCCCAGCACCACGTCAGATTCCTGCCCGCGGTCGGTAAGCATGATGATCGGCGTGCGGTCGCCGGATTCGCGCATCTTGCGTGCTACTGACAGGCCGTCGAGACCCGGCAGCATTATGTCCAGCACGACCACGTCTGCCCCGACGGAGTTGATCCGTTCAAGCGCGTTTCTGCCATCGCCAACCCGCATCGTCTCGAAGTTATCACGCTGGAGGTACAGGTCGACAACTTCAGCCACGTTCGCGTCGTCTTCAACTATCAGCACGCGCAAGCCGTTCGCGTTCCCAGGTTGTTGTGGCTCGTTTGTCATATTCGAGGGTCGCAGGAAGGTTGATGTTTGGTTCATATCATTGTGCCTGTTATGAGCGCGGTTGCGGGCCATCGCTGCTGTCGACAGCTGCGATGGCCCACTGACGGAGGAAGTCTGTATGACCCTTACTCGTCGTTAACGCGCTTGACCATGATCTTCGCAACCGGGTTGTTCCAGTTGAATACGGCGGGGTCAAGGTCACCGGTTCCCTGGATGCCGTTGGACACGTAGACATAGCCTTCAGCACCTGCGGTGTCGCGTACACCACCGTTGCCGCATGGCGGACCCGGGATGTAGGCACACATCTCGTTGTTGACTTCAGTACCTGCGTCGTAAGCAGGTGAGTAGAAGTCCATGCCACTGTGACCGGGCAGCACTTCGCCATTGAGTGCGATGAATGCGTCGTTGGTGGTCACAAGCATTGCCGCAAGAGATATCTCACGGCTGTTGCCTGTGGACTTGATCGTGATCGTCGCCGTCTCACCCGGCAGAATTGGGCCGTTCACGCCAGTTAGCAGTTCGACTTTGCTGACTGTCGGATCAGCGTTCAGTGCGTCGATGAGCGGCTGAACCATTGCGTCTTCAGCTACACCGGCAAGTTCTGCGCTTGCGGGGGAGCCGAGCGTGAACAGGGGCGTGAATTGGTCACTGTGTGTTGCAACCACTGCAGGCGACAGGATCTGGCTTTTGGTGATGTTGGTGATGCTCACCTCGTAGTTCTGGCTGCGACCGCGGTCACTGTCACCTGAGGCGACTGTGGAGTAAGCGAACGTTCCGGCAATTGCTACGACCGTCAGTGCCGCGAGCATAAAGATGTTGCGGCTTCGAGTTAGTTGGAATGGCATTTATTGCCTCCTGGACTATCTGGGTAGATGTGCGTTGTCACGGGAAAGGAAGAAGCCCCGGCGCCAGTGGGCGACTCTTTCCGTACAGCGAGGCTATGGCCTGAATTCAGATGTGGCGCGGCCTAGTTATTACAAATCCCTTACAGATGGAAGCGAACAGGAAGGGTTAACTTCCGCGCCGTACTGCATCGTCGCCAAAGCGACCGCGGACTGCATCAAGCGCGCCACTGATTGCGCTATCTTTCTGCACCGCCGCATCAAGTAGCGACAATTGGGCTGCACGTTCGCCGAGACCGGAGACGCCAACGCCCAGTAGCCTGACTGCGCCACTGCGTTGTGCGAGCGCTTTTTGTAATAGCTCTCTTGCTGCGCTTGTGATTACGTCATCACCGTCGACCATTTGCTGGAGTGTCACCTGGCGCGTGATTGTCTCGAAGTCCGGGTAGCGGAGTTTCAGGCTCACGTTTCGAGCGTACATACGCGAACTGCGTAATCTGCGTCCGACTTTCTCTGACAGATGGCATATCACGTCCAGCATTTCGTCCTGGGCTGAGATGTCCTCTGCAAATGTGGTTTCCGCGCTTATAGAGCGGGCCTTGCTGCGTTCGGCGACAGGAGAGTTGTCGATTCCTTTTGCACGTAGTTGCAGCCATCCGGCGATGTTGGGGCCAAGCGCGCGCCGTATTGGCCCGACAGGATGTGCGGCTAGTTGTCCCAGCGTCTCGATATGAAGCTCTGAAAGAGCGGCGGCAGACTTTGGGCCTATTCCCGGCATTGCGCGCACCGGTTTAGATGCCATGAATGCTTCTACTTCGTCCGGAAGAACTTCGAACACGCCATCCGGCTTCGCTTCTTCCGATGCCATCTTGGCGACCAGTTTTGATGGGCCGATGCCGATGGACACCGCGATGCCAAGTTCCTGTTTTGTGCGCTGGCGAATGTTTTCTGCAACGTGCTTCGGGGCGCCGAACAGTCTTTCCGAACCGGTCATGTCCATGTATGCCTCGTCGATGGATACATGGACAACTGTTGGAGAGAACTCATCGAGCAGGTTGAAGAACCTGTGGCTGAATTCGCTGTACTTTTCGCGGTTCCCACGCAGGTAGACGGCATGCGGGCATCTTCTTCTTGCGACCGCCATTGGCTGGGCGGAACGCACACCGAACTTACGCGCTTCGTAGGAGGCTGTGGCGACAACACCACGAGGGCCGAGTCCACCGACGATGACTGGTTTGCCAATTAGTGACGGGTCAAGAACGCGTTCAACAGCGACGAAAAAAGCGTCGAGGTCAGCATGGAAGATTGTCCGTTCAGCAGCCATTTTCGCGGAGTCTAGCACCGGCGACCGATGATGGCTGAAAAACCCGTCACCCCGCTAAATTGCGGAGTTCAGCGACTAAAGACGGCGGCCGCCGAAGTTATCGGCCACGGCCCGCTTCCGCACGAAGACGCCGGTGATTTTTCGATTCGCAGCGTGGTGTCGTTTACAAGTTCAACCAGGATTGTGAGCCCGGGAAACTGGCGGCCAAAGCGGTCAGAGAGATTGTCGAAACAGAACACGCCAGCTCCGGGCGTTATCGCATCGAAATCCCGATTTACCTGCCCGCTGATGAGCGGGGTGAACCGGTAGGCGGCGGATGCGACGCCGGGGACTGACGATCCAATAGATATCACCGGAATCTCTGTATGAACGTTGTCGTAGACGAGGGCGACGTTCTGGTCTTCCTGCGGCGTGCCATTGAGATCATTGAACCAGCGACCCTCTGCGGATCCGGCAACATCAACATCAAGGTTGCCGCAGACAGGTTCGGTGGTGCGCCGGGTAATGCTGTCGCCAATAAGCTGCTCGAACTGGTTGCGGAGAGCATCGTCGTAAAGGTCAAGTGGACAACTGTATGTTGGCGGACTGTTCTCCGTCGGAGATAGCGTTTCGCCGGGAATTGTCGCACCAAAGTCGAATGCTGCTGCCTGCCCGGATGTGTAGGCAATCAGTTCTCCTGATTCCACTGTCCAGTACGGGGTGTATTCGCATCGTTCTACGGCGAAGTCACCGGTTGCGTAGGCGTTGCAGCGACCGCCTGGCGCGTTGTCTAGCAGTTGCTGCAAACGAGGCGAAAGCGGGCCAATGTGGCCGTATCGAATCTGGATGCCATCACAAACCTCAAGTCGCAGATCGAGCGCTTCGTACGTGGTTGATGCGCCGGACAGTGATGATGTCACGTTCGCAACCGCCAGTTGCGAGATAAAACCATCCGCGGCTGCGTAGACAGGTTGCGGCGGGATTATCCGGCCATCACCGAACGGTCCGGCAGTTCCACCTTCATCTACCGAAGGCAGCATGAAATACATGTGCGTCGTTGGGAACGTATGCCCCGGTGGGTTCAACGCGCCTAACGGCGAAATGTAGGTGATTGTTTCGATGTCCATCGGTGGGTTAGTGAGTACCGGCCCCGTACCGCAAGATGGAGCTGAAGGCAGCGGGGTCGGGGTTGGCGGCCATGTAATTGAGGTGGTTCGTGGTATCGGAGTGACGGTCGGCGATGCCGGAAATGTCGGCGTTGGAGCTGTGGGGAGTGTTACCGTCGGGCGTGGAGTGACGCCCGGAGTTAGCTGCGATGCCGGTTGATTCGGGGATGTGGCAGATGGCCGTGGTGTTACGGCAGTTTCCGCAGGTTGATTCGTCGACGAAGGAATTGCGGTGTTAGTGGTAGACGTTTTGGGCGCACACGCTACCGCGGCAAGCAGCAATGCTGCTGTCATGATGGAGATGACCGCTAGTTGTCTGGGTGGTCGCATCTGTTCACCGCCTGTTGTCCATGTTTGCAACAACAGGCGGCCGTCCGGGTAACAGGCATGGCGCGAATGTGCTGGGAGTCACTACGCACTTATTCCAGCGGCGACAACTCACTGGCCGACCAACCGATTTCTTCATCAGCGATCATGTGACTCTCGTCGATGTACGCCGAAGTCGGGATGCCGGTTACGAGATCGAATTCGACCTGTATCGAGGCTGCCCCGGAGTCTATGGCTCGTTGCAGCCGTGTGAACAGGGCGGGGACTGTAAGGAACAGGTCATGTAGTTCTGCGCTTACCGGCTGATCGTCTTCAATGCGTGTCACGCTGTCCACTGCACCGCCAATGACCGTTACCGTCACACGGGCGGTGAAATCGTCGAGGCAGAAGCAGATCCAGTTGAACTGGTATTCGTAGTCAGTCAGCCCGGCTGCGTCCCATTTGGCGAGAGCTAAATCCAGTTTTTCCTGCAACTCAGTGTGAACATTCAGTGGTTTTAGGTCTTCGATAAAGAACGCTTCCTCATCGTCATACATGTTCACGATGTAGTCGAACTGCACTTTTGTCGGATATCCAGTTTCGAGGTCGAATTCGAGCACAGCATATTCGGGGTTGCGTTCCAATCTCTGGGAGATCCAGCCGAACAAACCCTGCACGCTGGAGTAGTTTCCAGTTCGGTCTTCGCCAGTTCCAACATCTACCACGGAGACAACCTGTCCGGCTTCGACTGTTATGCGTACGGGCGCAGTCTCATCCGGGTGGCAGAAGCATTGCAAGCGATACACGAATTCATAGTTTTGCAGCCCGTTTGAGTACCAGCGGAACATGGCATCATCAAAGTCTCGCCTGAGTTGTTCCATGTCGACGCCTTCGATGCCGACCCGGAAGTCTCTGATGGTCACGTTGAGTGTGGTGTCTGTTGCACCAACGAGTTCGTCGATGGTCACGTTGATCGGGTAGCCAAAATCCCGTTCGTATTCAGCAAACAGGATGCGTTTGGAGTCTGTACCAGCTTCAATGGCAGTCTGAATCCAGTCGAACACGCCATCGACCGTCATCAGGAGTCGCCCGGGTTGTTCAATAGGGATTCCAGTGTCCCGGTTCACTGCGCTGATGACTTCATCTCCACGTACGGAAACCTGCACCGGCTCTCCGCTGAAGGCGCAAAAACAGTTCAATGTCTGCGTAAATGAATATGACTGGGGGCGGGTTGCCGACCAACGAGTGCGCGCTTTGTCCAACAGGTCTTGTTGCTGTTGAACCGTTGGTGTAGGGGTTGAAGTCTCGCCGCTGGACGGCGTTTCTGTAACGTCGGGGCTTGCCGGCGTAGGCGTAGGAGGCCGCGGTGTGGCGGTCTGGTTTACTTGCGTAGGTGTGGGGTCAGATGATGGAGTGTCTGTTCCGCAGGCCGCGATTAAAGACAGTGTGGCCGCTAGTGCGGGGACTAAGAGAATGGTGGAACTACGCCTTAATGAAAACATCACAACACCCGGTCGCTACCATTACCGCCTCACAGGGCGGAGGCTATAACTAAGACGGCTATCGTGTCCAGATTGTTCCGTGGCTGGCGCATGAGACCACTGAAAGCACAGGCGCGATACTGTATGCATATGTTCAGAGTTTGACGCACGAACGACCGTAACTATTCCAGGAGTGAGAAGTGACTGACAGGCCTTTGATTGGAATTACGATGGGTGACCCTTCAGGCGTCGGCCCGGAAGTGGTGGCAAAGGCGCTGCAACAGCGGTCGCTTTACGATGGTATGCGCCCGTTCGTGCTCGGCACGGTCAAGGAGATGCGTTCCGCACTGGCTACGATCGGCTCTGGTGACGAAGTTAAAGCCATCGAAGACCCGTCATCTGTATCTGGTAAACCCGGCATCATCGAAGTGCTCTCAACCGGTGGTTTCGAAGACGCAGTGTTCCCAGTTGGCAAGTTATCGGCGGACTCCGGCTCTGCTTCTCACCACTGGGTTGAGACTGCCGCACAGATGTGCCTTGCTGGCGAGATAGACGCGATGGTCACGGCGCCGGTTAACAAGGAAGCCTGGCAGATTTCTGGCAGCAAGGATCTCGGTCACCAGGAAGTGTTCAAACGGCTCACGAACGCGCAGACCGTCTACACGATGCTTGTTAGCGGCAAGATGCGGTGCATGCACCTTTCGACGCACAAGCCGCTGATCGAAGCATGCAAGTTCGTGACTAAAGAGAACATCCTGACTGCCACGCGAATTACACACAAGGCGTTCACAGACTGGGGTTTCAAGTCACCACGCATCGCAGTTGCAGCGCTCAACCCGCACGCCAGCGACAACGGTCTGATAGGTGACACAGAGGCTAAGGAGATTCGCCCCGCAGTTGAAGCAGCGGTCGCCGAGGGTATCAATGCCACCGGGCCACACCCGGCAGACTCTGTGTTCAACCAGGCAGTCGGTGGTCGTTTCGATGTGGTGCTGGTGATGTACCACGACCAGGGGCACATAGCCATCAAGGTTCACGGATTTGAGGAAAGTATCAGCGTGAACCTCGGCATCCCGTTCATTCGCACATCCGTCGACCACGGAACGGCGTTTGACATTGCAGGGCAGAACAAGGCTGACGCCACCAGCATGGTCGAGGCGATGAAGCTTGGATCCGGACTGGCCGCCCGCAAAGGATTAACGTAATCACGCTTCGCCTTACTGCGTGCTCGCCACACTTGGCATTGCATCGGTGAATGGCGTTGAATTGCAGATGCAGCAAGATTGCCCACTACTAAATCAGGTGGGCAGACACGGAAGATTGATATGAAGATTGGTTTTATTGGTGGCGGCATAATGGCCGAAGCCATCATTGCAGGGATAGTGGATGCAGGGCTGGACGCACAGGTGACTGTTGGCGAACCTGTCGCAGTACGGCGCGATGCGTTATCGAAACTCAAGGGCATCACGGTCACTGCGGATAACGCTGAGGCTGTTTCCGGGGCTGACATCGTTGCTATTGCGGTAAAGCCGCAGCAGTTTGACGTTGTTGCGTCATCACTTGCAGCACTGTTGAAGCCAGAGCAGACGGTGTTGTCCATCATGGCCGGGGTGAAGATGCACTCCATTGGCCTGAAGCTGAATCATCACCGGCTTATTCGCGTCATGCCGAACACGCCTATGCAGGTGCGACAGGGAATCTCGGCATGGACGGTTACTTCAGACGTGCCGCAGGATGTGATCGAGTTCACCGGCAGCATGTTGCGCTCTCTAGGTGACGAGCTGAAGTTCAGTGATGAGCGCTACGTGGACATTGCAACTGCACTGAGCGCCAGTGGCCCCGCGTACGTATTCATGTTTATAGAGTCTCTTGCTGACGCAGGTGTGAAGCTGGGGCTGCCGGTGCATGTGGCGAGGCATCTTGCCACGCAGACCGTGCTGGGCAGTGCTGCCCTTGCTAAAGAGACGAAAAAGCACCCGGCTGAATTACGGAACATGGTGACGTCACCGGGCGGGACGACGGCGGCGGGACTGCACGCACTCGAAGAGGGTGCGTTCAGGGCTGTTGTGACGAATGCCGTTGAGGCCGCGTTCAAGCGCGGCGAGGAACTGGCGGAAGGCAAGTAATGGACGCTCGAACGATTGTGGTTGGTATTGCGTGGGTTTTACAGGCAGTGGCATGGATGCTTATCGCACGTGCTCTCGTCTCATGGTTCCCGGACCTGCGCCGATACCAGGTTGTGCAGTTGCTGTTTGATCTGACTGATCCGATCATCCAGCCACTGCGCAAGTTGATTCCGCCTATTGGCATGCTGGACCTGAGTGTGATGATTGCGGTGTTCGGGCTGTTTGCCCTGTCTAATGCGCTTCTAGCCTCTGTTTGAGGTTCGCGTCCGACATTCCGCCTATGTCGACTACCTTGTTGCGTGCAGTTGCGCCGCGCACTATCGTCAGCGCGCTCCTGGGCATGCCAAGGTGCTTTGCCAGTAGCTTCAGCACTGCCTCATTGGCTTCACCGTCTGCCGGTGGAGCGGTCACGCGTATGCGCAGCGTGCCGTCAGCGTCAGTTGTCCCAACCTCGTTTCGTGAAGCCCGAGGCTGGACGCGTATGTTGATGAGAGCCATTTCGTATGCGGCCTCAGGAGTTATTCACGGGCGACTGTAGCGTCACTTCACCGGCTGAAACTGGCCACAGTCTGCCGTTGGCATCACGCACCAGCAACCGACCTGAATCATCAACATCTTCCGCAGTACCGGAAATTACCCGTCGACCAGGTTCGCCCGCGGTGAAAATCACTTCCACCTGCTTGCCAATCGTCTCGATCCGTTCACGCCATGCTGGCACGAGTGTTCCACCAGCACGCACCTCTGCATACAGCGAATCCACCCGAGACAGCAGAGATTCCAGCACGATGCTTCGATCCATGTCGAAACCGGACAGGTCAGACATGCTCACAGCAGCCTGGCCTCTCCCGACATCCATTCCTGTGAGTGTCGAGTTGACGTTCAGGCCAACACCTGCGACCACAGACAGGCCATGTGCGCCCTGCGATGACTCCAGCAAGATGCCTGACACCTTGGCATCGTTGACTCGCACGTCGTTCGGCCATTTGATGCTTGATGCGACACCGCACGTCTCATCAACAGTGTCTGCGATCGCCATTGCAAGGATCATCTGCAGTTCGACAGCAATGGCTGGACGGGGTCGGAACAGGATTGAGAACAGCAGATCTTTCGCAGGTGACGAAATCCAGTTTCTGCCATGCCTTCCACGCCCGCTCGTTTGCTCATCCGCTACCAGCACCAGTCCCTCTTTGGCATCTTGGGATGCGAGATTCGTCATATCGTCCATCGTTGACCCGGTAACGGCAACGTGACGTACCTCGTAGCCAATCAGCCGGTTTGGGCTTGTCGATGCCAACGAAATGGTGAACGGTTTATCTAATCCGTCGTTCATGTGTCGATGCCTGTTACTGAACGGTAGGTGTTTCCACGTATAGGGTTTTGTGGGAACAGCGTGTGATTGAGCTGCGGAACAGGAATAGCTTACGAGAGATGTGAGGAGACGCCGGCCCCGTGTTCGGGATTGCTGGCAACACAGTGAGCCGCAACGGGCGAGGGCCCGGTTGCCACGGAATCGGAACACAGGGAGACCGAAAAACATGGCCCAGCAGAATCGATCCAAGGCCAGCATCCTGAATGAATTTACACCATTCCCGTCAGACAACGCCTCCGCTGAGGCTGCCTGGCGCCAGGCACTGCTGCTACGAGAACTTTCCCGTGACGAACGGGTAGTCGCCCGCAAGCGCCGCTCAGAAGCGGAAGCTGCTCGGGCACAGGCAGAGCACGAGGCGATTACCGCCACGAAGCAGCTCTGCAGCGAACTGCAGTCGCAGGCTCGCATGAAGCTTCAGCAGGCAGAGGACACGCTGGCAGAAGCACAGCGCGTTAAGGCCGATGCCCAGTCTCGAAGCAGCCGCATGATTGACCAGGCACAGGTTGAACTCAGCAAGGCCCAAGCTGCTCGTGAAGAGTCAGAGCACTACGCCGAAGAGGTACAGTCCAACGCCCGTGCAGCAGCTGAGGCACTGATGGCTCAGACCCGTTCGGGTGCCGAAGAACTGGCAACCCGCATGCGTCGTGAGACCGCAGAAGACATCCGCAAGATGCTGTCCGAGATCGAAGTAGCCCGTGCATCTGCCGAGGACGAACTCGAGACCCAGCGCATCCTGACCGAGACTGCACGTGTTCGTGCATTCTCACACGGCCTGGCTGCCGAGTCTGCTCCTGCCGAGATGGCCAAGACCAACGAAAACCTTTCGACGATTGGCAACCTGGGTTCCTGGGAAGCAGGCATCCAGGACGCTGAATTGAAGGAAGCTGCCAGCAAGAAGTCTGCTGCTCCTCGCCGCAAGGTTTCGTCTGTCAAGAAGGCATCTGCAAAGAAGCCTGTTGCGAAGAAGCCTGCAGCAAAGAAAGCTTCTGCCAAGAAGGTAGTTGCAAATAAGCCTGCGGCTAAGAAGGCTGTTGCCAAGAAGCCAGCAGTCGTTAAGGCTGTAGCGAAGAAGTCTTCTGCAAAGAAGTCAGTCGCTAAAAAGGCTGCGTAGTTTAGAAACGAAAGTTTTATGAGAGAGGCCGGGCGAATTTC